>CAXRKA010000022.1:0-2653 GCA_964231155.1 Alphaproteobacteria bacterium
TCTTGATGAAGCGCCTTGAATATTTTTGGCTTCGCCGTTATAAGTGTAATCTTCAAAAAATATATGAAAAGTATAGTTCATAGATTATATCCTTTGTTTGTAGAGTTATATGATTACTGATTATACTATGTTTTCATAATGTCAATTAAAAACTTGTCTCTTTTGTAAGAGTATATATTTTCATACCAACTTTAGAAAGGAGAATCATATGTTAAATTTATTCAAGGATCAAAGTGCTTTGGTTGTGATGCGCCATGAAAAAAGTATAGCCAGTGTTTGGGGTTTTTTGTCGGCTCATGGTATCCAACCGAGTAATTTTCACCAATTTGTATTAGAGCGTCACAAAGACAGTCCTGAAGTGTTTTTAGAGAAAAAAACAAAGATCATGAAGTGTATATCTGAGGATGCACCTTCTTTGTTGGTGCTGGCAACAAAGGTGAATGATAGCGGTTCAGAGAGTGAGATTATTGAATTTCTAGTCGAGTTGAAAGAGGCAGGTATTCAAGAGACCCCCATTGTTTTGACACATTTATCACAATTTGATCCTGAGATGCTTAGTGCTTTTAAGGATTTGGAGCTCAATATCCATTACGTTGAAGATGATAATCTTGGCTTTCCCAAGGATACAGACCCTGTAGGAACAAACAGAACAGGAATGTCAAAATTGGGTACAAAAATCCAAGATATATTGACTGTATAATTTATTTTAAGGAGTAAAAATATGAAATCACTGATCATTATACCAGCCCGCTATGGATCAACGCGATTGCCAGGAAAGCCGTTGAAGGAGATTGCTGGTCAAACTATGCTGTCTCGTGTTGTAGATATTGCCCGTGCAGGCACTCAAACCCATGAGAATGTTGAGATTGTTGTGGCCACAGATGATGAGCGAATTATAGCGCATTGTGAAGAGATCAATGTACGTGCTGTCATGACACCAGTTGAGTGCCCTTCGGGCACGGACCGTGCGCTTGCTGCTGTAACAGCGTTGCAAGCTAAAGGATATGAAGGGGATCCAGATTTTGTACTTAACTTACAGGGTGATGCACCTATGACACCACCTGATTTTATTGGTGCTATGTTGGACGCCTTTAAAGCTGAACCCCACAGTGATGTTTTAACCCCCGTGACACAAATGACGTGGCAGCAGTTGGATGATCTGCGTGAGGCAAAAAAAGAAACGCCTTATAGTGGAACAACAGCGATACTAGATAAAGAAGGGTTTGCCATCTGGTTCTCAAAACACATCATTCCAGCCGTGCGCAAAGAGGAAAAGTGGCGTGAGAAATTAGAAAAATCTCCTGTTTATCGCCATATCGGAATTTATGGTTACCGTTATGAGAAACTCAAAGAATACGTTACGCTCAATGCCACACTTTATGAAGAGCTTGAAGGCTTAGAGCAGCTTCGTGCTCTTGAAAATGGTTTTAAGATGAAATGCGTGATCGTGGATTATAAAGGCCGCCCAAGCATGTCTGGGGTTGATAGCCCCATTGATATTGAGCGCGCTGAAGCCCTAATTGCAAAACATGGAGAGATTGTTCAATGAGCACAACCACTTTGATCATTGCACGCCATGGCAACACTTTTGGTCCCGGAGACACCC
Organism: Alphaproteobacteria bacterium; assembly: GCA_964231155.1. Taxonomy (GTDB): domain Bacteria; phylum Pseudomonadota; class Alphaproteobacteria; order Micavibrionales; family SZUA-601; genus CAXRKA01. Next base: position 1,607 of record CAXRKA010000022.1, read on the forward strand.
CAACACGTGTTGGGGCGCACACAGATTTAGACCTTGTAGAGAGCGGTTTAAAGCAGGGGCGTATGATTGGCCAATACCTCAAGGGCAATAATAAGGTTCCAGATGTTGTCTTTTCTGGCGCTTTGAAGCGTGCACGCCAGACGGCAGAGCAAGCCTGTGAAGAGATGGGAATTGATAATGAGAGTATTATTGTTGAAGAATTGTTCAATGAGATTGATTATGGCCCAGATGAGAATAAAACAGAAGATGTTGTCATCGCGCGTATAGGGCAAGAGGCTATTGATCTTTGGAATGATAAAGCCGTTGTGCCGGATGGTTGGAAGGTTGATCCAGAAGCATTAATAGAAACATGGCAAAGCTTTGCAGAGCGATGTGAGAAGGATTTCCCTGGGCAGGTCATCTTAGTCGTGACCAGTAATGGTATTGCGCGTTTTGCGCCTTGTCTGACCGGTGATTTTGATGCTTTTACAAAAGAACATAAGATCAAGATATCCACTGGGGCTCTTTGCTTTTTTAATAAAACAAAAGGTAAAGATTATTGGACATGTGATTCATGGAATCTTAGACCAAAAGATCATATTTAAGTGCCTTCATTACCCATGAAATAAGGGATTATGGAATACTATGGGAATGAAGTCCTTGGTATTGCAAGCACTCTTTTAAAACTCAAATAAATCACCTAAAAAGTTAACACAAGTAACAAAATTACAGGGATCTATTCCTATTATTTTCCATAACCAATTAGGGCTGAGTTGAGTTTAAGAGGGGGTATTGGTGAGATGTCTAATTCTCTTTATTTATCAGTATATTATGGCGGGCCTCTGGATGACTGGTATCATGATTGCAAGTATTAATTTTGGGTTACTTGGGTTGTCTCTGTTAATCATTTTGGGCAAAACTTGAGTTATAATTTATGTAAATGATTTGGAATATGTAAGAGAAGCTTATGACCAATAATTTTGACTTTATCAGATTTTCAAACGCCTTTATCCAAGGCCGTATAGTTAGCGCAGACAGTTACGATGTTTCATCCAGCATTATCGGTGT
>CAXRKA010000023.1:0-4545 GCA_964231155.1 Alphaproteobacteria bacterium
AGGCTGTCGCGTCCAAAACGTTGGTTCACATTATCGATTGTCCCGCAAAGCTTTTGTGTGCGTTCTAGATAAGCTTGATTGTTATTGGCGGCATCATCTTCAAAGAGATCTTGTGTGACACGATCTGATTCACGCAACTTAGTAAAGCAAACAGCAATTTTTTTGATTGATACGGCTCGCCCGAAGTGTTGGTTCATCAACATCCAAAGCGCATCCAGGCTGCTTAGTAGGCAGAAACTGTTGTCTGTCAGCGATACATTGAGGTCACGTGACCATTTTTCTCCATTATCAAGGCGTATGCTCAGACGTAAACACGATGTTTTATATTGTGTGCGGCGTAGGCGTGCAGCAGCTTTTGAGCAGAGACGACGGGCAACCAAGCGTGCTGTTGGCTCTTCACGCAATTCAGGGGCAAGCATATGGCTATGACCAATCATTGTTTTACGTGTTGGACGTGAAGGCACATCATAACCATGTAAACGATACCAAAAACGCTCACCTTCGACACTGCCCCAAACTTTTCTTGCTTGTTTGGGTTGAAGGGCACAAAAGTCATAGATAGACCACACACCAGAGTGATTGAGGCGCTCTTTCATATTGCGTCCAACACCAGGAATGTCTTCCAGCTTTAATTTATACAGTGCATCTGGAATGTCTTGAGGATCAAGAATGGTCAATCCGTTAGGCTTGTTCATATCACTGGCCATTTTGGCGAGTAGGCGGTTAGACGCGATACCAATAGAGCAATGAATATATTCGCCAACATTCTGATGGATCTTCTGTTTAATCAGTTTGGCAAGATCACGTGCCTTGGATTTATCACGGTAGCGGCGAGGCAGGGTACAAGACACTTCATCAATAGAGCATATCTTCTCAATCGGGATATGGCGATTGATTTCATCCATAATCTTGTGATGGAACTCAACATAGACATCGTGCCTGGCCAATACAATTTTCACATCTGGACAAAGCTTCTCAGCTTCCCAAACGGATGTGTTGGTTTTAATACCAAAGGCTTTGGCCTCATAACTGGCTGCAATGGCACAAGTGGCTCGTGTCTCTGTGGGTATAACGATCACAGGCTTATCACGAAGCTCTGGGCGTAGCTGCTGCTCAACGCTTGCGAAGTAGCTGTTCATATCGATAAAGAGTGTTTTTAATTCGTTGGGTTGCTGCATTGTTTTATCCTCATATTCATTGTTCTTGTTTTGTTCTGATGGAAAAACTATATTAAAATTGTTAAGAACATATCAAGAACAAAATATTTTTTTATGGATCAAGAGAGGTGTTTCATCATCAGCCAAGACGGGCTATGATCTGAGTATGATTTATCAGAAAAAAATTGCTTATCAGGGCCGTCCGGGATCTTACTCTCATGCTGTTGTTGAAACGCTTTATCCTCAAATGCGTCCGCTGGCCTGTCAAACATTTGAAGATGCTTTTGAAGCTTTAGATAATGATCTGGTTGGTAAAGCCGTTATTCCCATTGATAATTCAATTGCAGGGCGAGTGGCAGATGTTCATCATCTTTTACCGCAATATAATGTTTATATTACGGATGAAGCTTTCTTGCCCATCCGTCATTGTTTTATGGTCAACCGTGATGTGGCTTTAGACAATATCAAAACAGTTAAAAGCCATGTCCACGCTTTGCCACAGTGTCGTGACTTTATTGCAAAGCACGGTTTTCATACACTTGTAGCAGCGGATACGGCTGGTGCAGCTGAAGCTTTAGCTGAATCAGGAGATCAAGAGATCGGCGTGATCGCCTCTCAACTGGCGGCTCAGATTTATGGTTTAGATATTTTAGCCCAAGATATTCAAGACGCCAAAGACAATACAACACGCTTTTTGGTGTTTGAAAAAGAGCCCAGGTTGCCAGAAGGATTTGAAGATTGTCTGACCAGTCTTGTTTTTGCAGTCAAGAATGAGGCGGCGTCATTGCATAAAGCTTTGGGCTGCTTTGCTGAAGGGGAGCTCAATCTGATTAAGCTTGAAAGCTATCTTTCTGGTGCAGAGTTCCGTGTGGCTCAATTTTATTGTGAGTTCCAAGGCCATTACGAAAGTGAATCTGTCCAGTCTGTCCTCAAGGCTTTGGAGAGTTACACAGATCTCATTCAGTGGTGCGGAACCTATAGCCAACGTTTAGCACGTTAGTTAGTCATTGAGGTGGGATAGGGCGGTCTGTAAGTATTGCCAGCCAGTCCACACAGCCAAGATCATGGCAACGGTTAAACCCCATTGACCAATTTCCATATGAGGGATATCTGATAGCCAGTGGTTATAAGGACCTAGGATAAGAAAGCCAATCGCAAACATCTGTACTGCTGTTTTCCATTTAGCCAGATGTGAAACGGGCATCTTGACGTTTTTCGGCGCAAGGTATTCACGCAAGCCCGCTATAAAGACTTCCCGCATCAGAATGATAATCGCTGGTAAGATCCAAAGCCCAGTCAAACGGTCAAAGGCCACAAGAAGAAAAAGGATTGTGGCCACAAAGAGTTTGTCAGCAATAGGGTCAAGAAAACGCCCCACTTCACTGACAGCGCCAAATTGACGTGCAAGAACACCGTCAAAATAATCTGTCGCTGCACCAATGGCATAAACGCCTAAAGCTGACCAAGCTGCAATATGCCCTGGGATGAAAAACAAGACGATGAGAACTGGAATCAGTAATATACGTAGATAGGTCAAATAGTTGGGTATAAGCTTCAGCATGTTTTCAAGATAATGTATACGATAGAATTTGGGAAGGCCTTAAAATATAAAACAAAAAAGCCGATCACATTGAACCGGCTTTTCTCATGCTATAATGCAACAGATTAAGCTGTTTGTTCTTCTTCAGATGTTTCTTCAGCTTGCTCAGCTGTTTCTGCTGGAGCTGCCTCTTCTTCAGATGCTTCAGGGGCTTTTGCCGCTTCTGCATCTTCTTGCTTATCAAACAACTCTTCAACGTTATCAGCAACAGGTGCCTCTTCTTTGGCTTCAGCGATGTTTTCGCCTGGCTCAAGAATAAGGGCACCACCGCGTTCTTTTTGAAGCTTAGCTTCTTCTGGTGAACGCGCGATGTTAACAGAGACTTCTACGCTCACTTCAGGATGCAATTGAACAGTGATCGGGAAAATCCCCAATGTCTTGTAAGACTGTATGATCACAACCTGGTTGCGGTTGACTGTAATGCCTGTGGCTTCTGTTGTCGCTTGAGCGATGTCACGCGCAGTAACTGAACCGTAAAGCTTACCAGAATCAGCAGCTTGACGGATAATGGTCACATCTGCGCCATCAACGGTTTTCGCATCTTTTTCTGCTGTTTTCTTCGTGTCAGCGTTTTGTTTTTCAATAGATTTACGCTGTGCTTCGAAATAAGCAATGTTATCTTTGGTGGCACGAAGAGCCTTGCCTTGTGGGAGCAAGAAATTACGTGCATAACCTGATTTCACTTCGACTGAATCGCCAAGCTCACCAAGGTTGTAAACTTTCTCTAATAGTATAACTTTCATGATGTCCTCGCTTATCTTTCGTGATCCGTATAAGGAATCAAAGCCAAGTGACGTGCACGCTTGATCGCTAATGTTAAGCGACGCTGATGTTTTGCACTGACGCCAGTAATGCGGCTTGGCATGATTTTACCCATGTCTGAGATATAGCACTTAAGCAATTCAACGTCTTTGTAGTCGATTGTTGGCGCGTTATTACATGAGAATGGACATGTCCTACGACGACGGCGTGATCCAGTTGTTTTCTTCTGTTGTACAGTCGGTTTTGTCATGCTGCTTCTCCTTTACGTAGAATAACACTTTCCTCTTGCGGAAGTTCGTCAAGACGAATGGTCATGTAACGTAGAACATCCTCATGCTGGCGCAATTGACGCTCCAATTCGTGTGAAGCTTTGGCTTCGCCATCGATGTGGAACAACGTATAGTGACCTTTTTTATTGTTATTAATTTGGTAAGCGAGTGAACGTAAACCCCAATATTCGGTATTTTTGACTTCGCCACCGTTTTTTTTGACAATCTCTGTCATATCTTTTGCCAGGGCTTCGTTTTGTTTTTCAGACAAATCCTGACGTGCGATAAACACAGTCTCATAATAAGCCATAATGTGTCTCCCTTTGGCTGTTTAATAGTCAACGAGCCAGTCTCGTTGACAAGGAGTAAGAGCACACCATAGCCAAGATTCAGTGTAAATCAAGTGAATTCTGGATAATTTCTAAAGAACTACAGATTGATACAATGGTTGTCTTGTGCGTACTTAAAACCCCGCCACCACACAATAGTTTTTAAAAAAGAACATAATGCTAAAGAACACAAACCTGTTGACATAACTATATTATGATGCAGAGTTAAGTTATGTCAACATGATTCTATAAAAGGAGAAGACAATGCCAAAGAAAACAATGACAGAGAAGAGACAATATACAGAAGAAGAAAAACGTGAGGCTCAGGAAGAATTCATAGTGGCTGTAAAGGCTGGAGATGCCGCGCAGGTTAAACAAGCGATTGAGGATTATGGTGATCAAATTGATTACGATACTATTCATGAAGC
>CAXRKA010000024.1:0-6359 GCA_964231155.1 Alphaproteobacteria bacterium
AAGATCATCAATCTGAGGCTCTGATGATGTCTCGTTTGATGTTGCTTGTTTCGCAGTTTCAGCAACTTTCTCAGCGCTCTCTTCTTTCGTTTCAAGCTCTTTTAGTTTTTCTAGTCCTTCAACCATTAGCGACCTCTCTTAGCATTTTTTTCGTTTTGCTGAGCAAAATCGATTGTTTGAATTGTTTGTGCTTCATGTGGGTGTGTTTCACCAGCATAAATACGTAGCTTTTTCAATTGAGTGCGTGCCAATTTGTTTTTAGGCATCATGCGCTCAACAGCTTTCATAAGAACACGCTCTGGATATTTACCTTCAAGGATTTCTCCACGTGTTGTTTGCTTGATACCACCAGGGTAACCTGTGTGGCGATACATGATTTCACGATCACGCTTACGGCCTGTAATGTGAATCTTCTCAGCATTGATAACGATAACATTGTCGCCTGTATCAATGTGTGGTGTGTATTGTGGCCTGTGTTTGCCACGAAGACGTGTTGCAATCTCTGCTGCCAAACGTCCTAAAACCAGATCTTGTGCATCGAAGAGAACCCACTGGGCTTCAACTTCTTTTGGTTTTGCAGAATATGTTTTCATTGTTCTATCCTTATGTCTTGTCTTTATTGATCAAGTCTGGATGGTTTATAGACCGAGTTTTTTTAAGTGTCAAATAGAAAAGCGCATAAAAACAATGATTTATATATGCGGTATAATAATACCTTTTGTGTTTGTAAGGTGTTGATTATGGATAAAAATTTGAAGATTTATGAGGATTTAAACTCAATCTTTCCGTCACGAAGCCCAATAAAAAATTGGCCTTTGAGTATTTTTTGAGCCACATCACCAAAGATTTCACCGCGCCAGCCTTGGAGAGCTGTAATGGAAGAAGGCTTGCTTTTACCAGTTGCCAAAGCATAAAGGTCATTTTTGCAAGCAATCAGCTGAGGGACCAATTGATGTTCACGTGCACAGCACTTAAGAGCAAGATTTAAAATATCATAGATATTGCTTTGTTCAGCTGTGAGACGAACGTGATCATTGCCATCCGTTGAATATTCTGCCTTTTGATTGGGATCTGTTGTCTCCACGATTTGAATGATGTCTTTGGCCCAAGATTTGGCTTCCTTGACACGGCCTGTTTGAATGTCTTCGATCGTCTTCGGTGGATTGGCAGCCAGTTTGATGATGGCTGTGTCATTCATGATATGATTGCGCGGTCGATTTTTCTTCATAGCCTTGTTCTCTCTCCAAGTAGCGAGGGCATAGATCAATGCGACAGCATGTTTGGATTTGAGGCGATGTTTAATGCGTGTTCCCATACGCTCAGGCTGAGGGGCGTACATGTCTGGCTCTTGATAATTCAGCATTTCCTCTTTAACCCATTGAACACGGCCCATATCCTGAAGCTTTTCATGTAAGGTTTGATAGGCTTGGCAGAGCCATGTCACATCTGCGGCTGCGTAATCCAGTTGCTTTTGAGATAGAGGGCGTTTAGCCCAGTCGGTATAGCGGTTATCTTTGTCAATGCTATGATCGCAGAGCTGTTGGATCATAGAGCTATAGCCAATTTGATGGCCCAAACCGACAAACATACAAGCAACTTGCGTATCAAAAATGGGGGTTGGTAACTGTCTACCCATTTCATGATACAGAATTTCCATGTCTTGAGAGCAGGCATGAAATACCTTCAAAATCTTAGGGTTGAGAAAGACATTCCATAGGCTGTGCATTTTGATGCCTTTAGAAAGAGGGTCAATTAGGGCAACAGTATCAATGTTGGGCGCTGTGACTTGAATAAGGCAGAGTTGAGCGAAATACGTGCGTTCACGAAGGAATTCTGTATCAACAGTAATGTGTTTTTCGCCATCGAGTGTTTTACAAAACGCTTCAAGCTGTTTTGTCTCAGTAATCAATTCAAGTTTTTTGTTGTCCACTCGGATAAATCCTTTATCTTTACGACAAGATGTTGCATCTTATGCGCTGTTTAATACGTCACACAATATAACGTAAGTCATAAAAGTAAAGGGGATATCATGCATCCATATCGCACACATCATTGTGGTGAGCTCAGAAAAACAGAGGTTGGTAGTCAAGCAAGACTATCTGGCTGGATTCACAGACGCCGTGACCATGGTGGTTTGATGTTTCTTGATTTGCGCGATCATTACGGCATTACACAGTGTGTTTTTAAGATTGATGATGGTGATGATCTGTTTAATACAGTTGACCATCTTAAGCTGGAAAGCGTTATTACAGTGACTGGTGAAGTGATTGCACGTAGTGATGACACGGTGAATAGCAATTTACCAACAGGTGAAATTGAATTAGTGGCTGAAGATGTGAATATCATCTCTAAAGCGGATCAGGTACCGCTTCAGGTGAACTCCGATGATGATTATGGTGAAGAGACACGTCTTAAATATCGCTATCTCGATTTACGTCGTCAAAAAATGCAGCGCTACATGAAGCTCCGCATTGATGTGATTGATAAAATGCGTGCACGTATGAAGGAACAAAACTTCAATGAGTTTCAAACACCCATTTTGACAACAAGTTCTCCTGAGGGGGCACGTGACTTCTTAGTGCCGTCTCGCCAGCATCCTGGAAAGTTTTATGCTTTGCCACAAGCACCACAGCAGTTTAAACAGCTTCTGATGATGTCTGGTTATGATCGATATTTCCAAATTGCACCGTGTTTCCGTGATGAAGATGCGCGTGCAGATCGTACGGCAGGTGAATTTTACCAGCTCGATATAGAGATGTCTTTTGTTGAGCAAGATGATGTTTTTGCCGCAATTGAGCCTGTGGCTTATGATGTTTTTAATAGCTTTGCGGATTTTACTGGTGAAACAAAAGAGGTGTCTTCTGCACCATTCCTTCGTATCCCTTATAAAGAGTCGATGCTTAAATATGGGACAGACAAGCCAGATTTGCGTAACCCTATAGAGATTGTTGATGTTACAGAAGCCTTTGATCGTGAAGATGTGACATTTAATGCTTTTAAGAATGTGATTGCTAAAGGTGGTGTTGTGCGTGCTATTCCTGCACCAAATACAGCAGATCAACCACGGAGCTTCTATGATAAGTTGAATGACTGGGCACGTTCAGAAGGTGCACCTGGACTTGGCTATGTGACCTTTGATGAGAATGGTGAAGGTAAGGGGCCAATTGCTAAGTTTATTCCAGAAGAAGCACAAGCCATTATTAAAGAAAAAGCGGGCCTTAAAGCTGGTGATGCTGTGTTCTTTGCCTGTGATCAAGAAGGGCCAGCAGCTGACTTGGCTGGTAAGGCACGAACACGTATTGCCGAGACATTACAGTTGATTGATGAAAGTAAATTTATTCTAGCGTGGATCGTTGATTATCCAATGTATGAGTTTGACGAGAAAGAGCAGAAAATTGACTTTTCTCACAACCCATTCTCCATGCCTGTTGGCGGTTTGGAGGCCTTGAACACAAAGGGTCCTCTTGATATTCAAGCCTTTCAATATGACTTGGTCTGTAACGGCTATGAGTTGGCTTCAGGTGCTATCCGTAACCATGACCCGGATGTCATGGCGAAAGCTTTTGAGATTGCCGGTTACGAGCGTTCTGTTTTGGAAGCTAAATTTGGCGGTATGTTGAACGCCTTTAAGTTTGGCGCGCCCGTTCACGGTGGTGCTGCTCTAGGTATTGAGCGCATTATTATGCTTCTTGCTGGTCAAAACTATGTCCGCGAAGTTGTGCCATTCCCACTTAATCAGCAAGCTGAAGATTTGATGATGGGGGGGCCAACAGATGTGGATGCAAAGCTTCTCAAAGATGTTCATATTAAGTTGGATTTGCCACCACAATCCAAAGCTGTTGGTGAGTAGAGCGCTCTAAAGCTCTAGTGCGAGTTGTTTCATTGTCTGAAAAACTTTGATCGCACCAAGGTCACTAAGACGTTGGGCAAACTCATCTTTATTGATGATGTGGTTACCGCCAACAAACCCCCAAACGGTCATGCCAGCATTAATAGCTGCTTGAACACCAACAGGACTGTCTTCAATAACAAGGCAACCTTGTGGATCAACATTTAATTGATCTGCGACATGGAGATAAATATCAGGGGCAGGTTTGTCATTTTGAACAGCGTCCGTACTATAAATATGCTGGCCAAAAAAATGCATTAAACGGGCGGTGTTGATATTGTGTATCAAGCTTTCCGCGTCACTTGATGAGCCAACACCTATTTTATTTGGCCTGTTTCTATGATTCAATATATACTCTACGCCTTCAATACGTGACAAGTTATCACGAAATGCTTCCTTGTAAGAGACTCTAAGTGATTGAATATCGATACGCGGGGCAATATTATAGCCCAGTTCTTGGGAAATATTCGACAGTATAGTGTGTTTGTTCTCTCCGAAAAAACGCTCAATATATTCTTCTTTTGTAATTGCATATCCAGCTTTTGTGATGTGTTCAGCATTCACACGACACTTAATCCATTCACTGTCAATGAGGACACCATCACAGTCAAAAATTATGGCTTCAAATTTGGACATGATTTCAGTCTAAAGAAATTAAGGGAGACGTCAATTTTATATTATGAAAACAGATTGGCTCTATAAGAATTTAGACAAATCATTCATTGTCTGAAAAACTTTGATCGCACCAAGGTCAATGAGGCGTTGGGCAAACTCATCTTTATTGACGATATGTTTTCCACCAACAAACCCCCAAACAGTCATTCCAGCTGATGTGCCTGAACGTACACCATTGAGACTATCTTCAATCACGAGACAGCGCTTTGGGTCAACATTTAGTTGGTCGGCAGCGTAGAGATAAATATCTGGGGCGGGTTTCCCATTTTTAACTAATGTAGAACTGTAGATATGGCCTATAAAATATTGATAAATATCAGATATTTTCAGGGTTAGTTGTAGGCGATCCGGATCGGATCCGTAAGCAATGGCTTGTTTAGACGGGGCGTTTTTGTGGTGTATAACGTCGAGCACATTCTCAATAGGCTCAAGGTGTTTACGGAAGAGTTCATCACGTAAACGTTGTTTTTCATCCATGTCCATTTTGTCTTGAATGTCATATCCAAGCTCTTGAGATATTGTGTCATAAATATGAGCTTTGCTTTGCCCACAAAAGCGCTCAACAAACTCTTGGGTGGTAATTGGATAATCATGATCTGTAAAAAAAGTGGCTGAAGATTGGCAGGCGATCCATTCACTATCGATCAGAACACCGTCACAATCCCACAAGATAGCATCAAATTGACTCATGCTTGCTGTATTCTCTCTACAATAATATTGGCTGCTTCTTCAGGGCTTAAGATATCACCTTCTCGGCCTGGGTATCCTTCACGCATCAAGCCTGTTTCTGTGATACCAGGACAGTAGCTTCCAATTTTAAAATCGGGATTTTCTTGGCTATAGATTCTAGAAAGCGCTTCAAGTGCTGCCTTAGACACGCCGTAGCTGCCTTTAAAGGCATTGTCAAAATCAATATCCGAGAGAAAATGGATAATGGGTGCCCCGGATTTAACAAGAAGTGGATGAATAGATTTGAGAATATGGAAGGGTGCAGACACATTGAGATCCATTGTCTCATGCCACTGTTTTTCTGGAATATCATGTAATGGCATGAACTGTTGTAGTGTGGCTGCTGCGTGAATAACAATATCAATCTGTTCAAAACGTTCAGAGAGTGTAGGTCCTAAAGCTTGTATTTTCTCGAGCTCATAAAGATCCATTGGAATGAGTGTGGCATTCTGACCTGTTTTTTCAACGATAGCATCATCTAGGGACTCGAGCGCTTTAACTGTACGAGCCAAAGCAATGATATGTGTGTTTGTGTCGGCAAGAGCAAGCGCTGTTGCACGACCAATGCCTTTGCTTGCGCCTACGATAAGTGCGGTGCGTTTAATGTTTGGTTGAGTGTCCATAATTGTATTAGTTATCTGACTGCTTAAAAAGCTGATCGATGGAATCACGATCTTCTGGGTTATAACCTTTTTGTAATTCCATTAAATCCTTGGCTTTTTCTCTAATTTTTTCAGATGTTTCAGGGCGCATAATTTTATCCAGAGCATCGGTATTGGAGTCGTCGGAAATCTCAATATTATCAGAGCCCGGAACCATGAACGCAACAGATTGCCCTGTAGTTTGTAAGAATGGATAGCTTTTGGCATCTGTTAGCCATTCGGGGCGGTCATCTGCTTCCCATACCCAAGCCACCAGAACAAAGGCAAGACCAAAGACAATAAAGGCACGGGCAAGCCCAAAAGCAAAGCCCAGTGAACGATCAACTATGCCAAGACGAGAGGATTTAACGTGGTCCGAAACAGAGTGGCTTGCAATCGTAACCAGTGCAAGCGTAATGACAAAC
>CAXRKA010000025.1:0-11281 GCA_964231155.1 Alphaproteobacteria bacterium
TGATTGATAACATGAACCGCCGCAAAGCTGAGATGCTTGATATGCAGACATCAAATGCGGGCAAAACGCGGATTGTTTTTCATGCACCATCACGTGGCCTGATCGGCTATCAAAGCCAGTTCCTTACGGACACACGTGGGACAGGTGTTTTGAACCGTGTATTCCATGCTTATGCGCCATATAAGGGTGATATCATGGGTCGACGCAACGGTGCATTGATTGCCAATGATCAAGGTACAGCCAATGCTTATGCTCTGTTTAATCTACAAGATCGTGGAGAGATGTTTATTGATCCACAAACACCTGTTTATATGGGTATGATTGTCGGTGAAAATAGCCGTGACAACGATTTGGAAGTCAACGTGCTTAAAGGGAAGAAACTGACCAACGTGCGTGCCTCTGGCTCTGACGAAGCTGTGACTTTAACACCGCCACGTAAAATGAGCTTAGAAGATATGATGTCTTACATTAATGAAGATGAACTTCTTGAGGTAACGCCACAAAACTTACGTCTGCGTAAAAAATTCCTCTTTGCACATGAGCGCAAGAAAGCCAGCCGCGCCGCTGCAACAGAATAGAAACTATGGACAGCATTGAACTCAATCAACAAACTCTTTTTGCCTTTGCGGCAATCATCGTATCGATCATCCGCTATGGCACTTATCTTTGGTCGATTTATAAACGTGAGACAAATCCACATGTCTTTAGCTGGTTTAATTGGGGCGTTGTTGTCGGAATTGGCGCCTATGCTCAATTTGAATTGGATGGTGGACCCTCAACATGGGTTCTCGCCATTGTCTCGTTCACCTGCTTCTTTATAGCTTTTGTTGCTCTTTTTTATGGAGAGAAAGAGATTACTAAAAGTGATTGGTATGCTTTTATTGGTGCCCTACTGGCTATTCCCATCTGGGCAGCCACAGACAATCCGGTTTGGGCTCTCGTCACGATCATCTGTATAGATATCTTGACCTATTATCCAACCATTAGGAAATCCTGGTTAAAGCCCTGGGATGAGCCACCCCTATCCTACTTTTGGGCTGGGTTCCGCTATTTTCTAGCGCTCTTTGCTGTACCTGATCCAAGTTTTTCAACGCTACTTTATCCATTCTTTCTCATGGCCACTGACTGGGGCTTTGCGCTTTATATTCTCTGGCGTCGCCGCGCTTTACGGAAACGCACACCACTCCAAACATCTAATCCACATGGCTTATGATCCAACTCTTCAATAAAAGCACAATGACACAGTTTATTGCCATGGCTGGCGTTATCTTGGCCATGCTCTTTTTTATGAGTGTCATTATGGGCGTACGCTTTGCCTGGATCTTATTTGATGAAATCCCAGATACAATCAAGCTTATTGGTATAGCTACAATTCTTGGTGCATCAGTACTGACTTCAATCTGGCCACAGATGAAAACTGAATAAGCGGCCACAAAACTAAAGTGCGAAAGCGTGGCCTTCGGGAATAGGGTCAGCTTTAAGCACAAAAACCCCCTCTTCATTCAAGTCATAGGCATCAAAGAGATTGTCTTTAAAGTGCTCAAAAACATCTTTGTTATTATAGGCCGCATAGTTCGGCACCTTTTGGTCAGGATGACCATAAATAATAATATGACCTTCAAGATCTGTAAGGTATCCGCCCGCCTCTTGAAGAATTAAGTCTGAAGCAGCGATATCCCATTCACCAGCCGCACATTTATCCATTAAAAACGGTAAGAAATCGAGTTTACCTTCAGCGATCAAACATTGTAGTTTGGCTCCCAGCTCATAATTGCCACAAGCACGGTAAGCTTGACCACGTTTCAGACGTTCTTTTTCAGCCTGTTCATAGATTTTTCTTAAATTTTGAATCTGCTCATAATTCTTTACTTCAACATCACAAAAACCTGAAAAAGCCTTATGATCTGATGTGAATTGACCTTCATACCCAATCGAAATACCAATATTTAGACTAGATTTACCAACCTTAATCTGTTCACGATTTCTCGCACTTTTATTTTTAAACTTAAATGCCCCCATATCTTTCATGGCGTAATAACCCGCATCTTCAAAAATGCGATAAACCAATCCCACAACTGGGCGACCATTATGAATAAGGGAACCTAACATGGCGGCTTTGCCATTGCCCTCCTTGAAGTGAGCACTGCCATCAATAGGATCAACCAGCCAAAATGTTGCTTTGGTTAAATCTTGAATATCATGATGCGTCATCTCTTCTTCGTAATTTTCTTCTGAAATCACAGGGATATCAGGTGTTGCTGCTGAAAGACCATCATAAATCATCTGGTCAGCCAAAGCATCAGCTTGCGTGAAGACAGACGTATAATCTTGCTTAGCTTCATATTTGATTTCAACATCACCATCATTGCCTAAATTGCGGATTTCAGCAGCTGTTTCTTTAAAAACATCAAATAAAATTCTAAGATATTGAAGTTTCTTGTCATCACTCAATAGTTTTACCATCTTGTATCCCACATGTTGTTTTCTGTGCTTGAACGACAATAACGATAATTTCAATTATGGCAACCAATTTATCGCGCCTGTTTCATGATTGCGATTGACATGCACGGCCCGCAATTCTTTAATAGGACAAAATCAATAACACAAGTAGACAACATCATGAGACAAAGTCAGATTTTTCAAAAAACATCGAAAACAGTCAGTGAAGAAGATGTCAGTAAAAATGCACGTTACCTGACACAAGCGGGTTACGTATCTCAATTGATGGCTGGTGTTTATACTTATATGCCTCTTGGCCTGCGTGTTCTCACTAAAATCGAAGATATTATTCGCGATGAAATGAATGCGATTGGCGCCAGTGAAATTTTAATGCCCGCTCTTCACCCAAAAGAACACTATGATAAAACGGAGCGCTGGGATGGGTTTGACGTTCTCTACAGACTCAAAGGGGCTGGTGATCGTGACCTTGCTCTGGGCGCAACGCATGAGGAAGTCATCGCACCTCTGGGGGGACAACTGATTAACTCTTACAAAGATCTTCCCATGGCGGCGTATCAAATCCAAACAAAATTCCGTAACGAAGCACGCGCTAAGTCAGGTGTTTTGCGTGGGCGGGAATTCCGCATGAAAGATATGTATTCCTTCCATACGGAACTCGATGATCACGATATTTTTTACGAAAAATGTATTGGTGCCTATCATAAAATCTATGAACGCTGTGGTATTGGCAACATTACCCGCCTCACTTTTGCTGATGGTGGTGTATTTTCTAAATATTCTCATGAGTTTCAAACCGTTTGTGAGGCCGGGGAAGATACGATTTACAATGTTCCCAACTCTGACCTTTCAATCAATAAAGAAGTCATTGACGATCAAGAGGCACTTCAAGAGATTATTCCAGGCTATACACCCGGAGATGAGAAAAACTTTGAAGAGGTGCGCGCAATTGAAGTGGGCAATATCTTTAAATTGGGTAGAAAATTCACAGACTCCTTTGATGTGACCTACAACGATGAAAATGGTAAACCACAGACACCACTAATGGGCTGTTACGGTATTGGTTCAAGCCGCGTGCTGGGCACAGTTGTTGAAGCCTTGAGTGATGACAAAGGTCTTATCTGGCCACAATCAATTGCGCCATATCATGTACATCTTATTTCACTGGTTCGTGATGATGATGACATTGCTAAAGCGGATGAGATTTATCAAGCTCTTCAAAATGCAGGTATCGAAGTCTTATATGATGATCGTTTGAGCGCACGTGCTGGTGAAAAATTTGCAGACAGCGATCTCATTGGTATCCCTCACCGTGTTGTGGTCTCCAACCGGACACTTAAAGAAGGTCAACTTGAATATAAGCACCGTACCAGTGACGAGGCCGAAAATCTCTCTTTGGAAGACATTATCAAAACTGTTCAAGCTTAATGTGCTTGTTCAATCACAGAAACAAATTCTTTTAGGCGTTTTGACTCTGGATTATCAAGGATCGATGGCGGACCTTGCTCGACGATCTTACCATCAGCCATAAAACAGATTTTATCTGATGCACGACGCGCAAACCCAAGAAGATGTGTGATCACAAAAATGCCAATGCCTTGATCACGCAAAACCTGAAGGTAATTCAGCACTTTAGCCACCTGCTCCACATCTAAAGCTGATGTAATCTCATCAAGGAGAATATATTTAGGCTTGAGCATTAAAGCCCGTGTCAAAGCCACACGTTGACGCTGACCAATGGAGGCTTCATTTGGGAAGTTATCAATAAAATGGCGCATAGAAAATGTATCAATCAATTCTTCTAAACGGTCTTCAGCTGTATCTGGATCAATATTGCGTGCAGGCAGTAAAATATTCTCACGCAATGTCAGATGTGGCCAAAGAAACAGAGATTGAAAGACAACTGTCACCTCAGGCCATGGGGGCGTAATGGCTTGGTCTTCCGCCAAAGGGAATTGATAAGATGTTTCATCAATAGAGATACTGCCACGTGTTGGATAGTCTAAAAGTGCTAAGGCACGAAGCAGTGTTGTTTTTCCCGTTCCACTGGGGCCAACAAGACATGTGATCTCGCCCTCTGCGATCTCAATATCAACGCCCTTGATAATTTCTTTGCCGTCGAAGCTTTTATGTATATCTTTCCCAATAATCATATCTAGCGCTCCGATAAATCTCTGCCGTATTTCTGTTTCAGCCACATGGCAAAACCATTGACGGGCAAACAGACCATGAGGAAGAACACGCCAAGAGCTGTGTAGATCTCAACAGGTTTATAAATCTGAGCATTGATCCGTTGCGCAACACGGAAAATCTCTTCCACGCTGATTAAAGATGCAAACAATGTAGTGTGCAACATAGTCACCTGCAGGATTAAAAGCCCTGGCAGAACTTGTCTTACCAGTAAAGGCATCTGAATTTTAAAAATCGTCTGGCGCGTTGATAAACCAGAAACACGTGCCGCTGTCACATATTGTTCGGGGAAACTATCCAATGCGGCACGCACCACATCACAAACCCCAAAAACATTCACAATGGAGAGTGTCAAAGCTGCTGTATAAAAAGGATCAACCACAATGTTAAACATGGCTTGTGCTGGGTAATGGAGCTAAAACAAAAACACCAGAATAGGCACACCAGAGAGAATAAAAGATGTAACACGTGCTGGCACACCCACCTCTTGCTTATATTTCTTTGAAAGAAGTGCGAGCACTGTCCCTAAAACCAAACCACTCATCCAGATAATGGCCGCCAACTGTGTTGACACCCAAAGCCCTTTGAGAAAAGCAATACGATAATTGATAATGATATCCAATATGGTCATGCGTCTTTTCTATTCCTCATCAAAGTTGTGGTAGTAATAGCCGTAATTAGCACGCTGCATTCCTACAGCCTCAAACGCATTGGCGCTCTTAGAGTTTTCATCATGAATAAAACAAAAGATTTGTCTACCTTTGTTTTTTACTGCCCATTCTTTTAAAAGGCTATAGATTTTTTTAAAAGCGCCTGTCCCTCGAAATTCTCTATCAATATAAAAGCCACCTATATGTTAGCGCTTCTTTATAGGCCAATAGTTATAAAGTGGTGCGATATAGCATGTACCAAAAGTTTTGCTGTCTTCTGTTCTAAAGAGAAACCAATGCGCATCACTATCCTCTTCTAAAGCAGGCATCACGGCTTGGCGTGTTACGTCCTCTTCAAACTCATCCTGGTATATTTCATCATTCATAAGATGCAGGTAATGGATGATTGTGTCCATATCATCAAGTGTTGCTTCTTCAAGAGACACTGCATTCATTCTTTGATCTTACCTTTTTACTGTCCAGGATAAGTGAAATAATTTTGAGGATCATGCTTGTTTGCCAATGATTGCAACTCACCTGAAACAATCAACTGTGTTAGAGCATTATTGAGAAGTGCTTTAAAATCATGTGCGCTGCGTGCAATACCAAAGCTCACAGCATAGGTATACAGGGGACGATCCAATTGCGCTTGTCTAAGTTTTCCAGGGTTATTGCGTTTAAAATTCTCAAACACTGTTGGCATAGCAAAACCAATATCAGCTTTATTCGTATCCACCGCCATTAACATTTCACTCACGCTGGCGTTTTGTGGCAAGACATTCAGCTGTGCTTGAGGCAAAGTGTCTTGAACAATTGTTGTTGCTCCCTCACCATCAATACCTGAAACGGTTTTTGTTGACCAGTCAATGTCACCAAAGGCTTGATCAAAATCTGTATTATCTGGCTTCACATAGCCATAGATGGGGGCATAGGCATAAGATTGTGTATAATCAATTGTGCCTGCACGTGGCAAAACCAAAATGCTTCCACAAACAGCATCATAACGACGCGTATTCAAATCTTCAGTGAACGTGCCAAAATTAATCTGCTCTTTCCACACGACATCTAACGACAGTTTGCTGGCGATTATCTCTATTAGATCAACGCTTAATCCTGCAGGCTCACCAGTGACTTCATTCACAATCGTAAAGGGCGGCTCTACAAAATAGCCACACTCAATTGTCTTAGTGCGCATGACCTTCTCAAAAACAGTTTCACGTTTCTCTGCTTTCTGCGGTTTATCATTCGCAGTGAAGTGCACCACAAAAAAACTGACAATAAACGCAATAATAATGGTGACAATATGCTTTTTCATGAGATTATTTATACCCTTCGTCTTTTTTCAAGGCAAGGGAAAACATGGACATGATATTGAGTGTTATACTATAACCTAAAAGGACTTGATAACTCTGGTTAGCCGTGTATAAAGACAGAAAAACTCAAAACAAAAATAGGTGATCAATATGAGAATAGCGTTTGTTGGAAAAGGTGGAAGCGGAAAATCAACACTTTGTGGAGCTTTTATACATCATCTGAGTAAAACACAAAATGTTCTGGCCATTGATGCCGATGTCAATCGACACCTACCTGCTATATTAGGCTTTGATCAGCAGCCCAAAAGCTTGGCCCTTGACGAAGAATCTATCTACGACTATTTAAAAGGCTCAAGAACTGATATTGAAAAATTTGTTAGCACCACACCACCATCAGCCGACTCAGTCATGATTAAACCTGATTCATCTGATCCATTTATTAAAAACTATGCGCTGTCATCAAATGACAAGCGCATTCATCTTTTATCAGTGGGCCGCTATGAAAAAGAAGATGTTGGTGACTCGTGCTATCACGGAAAACTCTACACTTTAGCAGCTATTCTACATCATACTATTGACCAGCAAGACAATTGGATTGTGGCAGATTCCACAGCTGGAACTGATGGGCTAGCTACATCATTATTTTATGCTTATGACGCCTATGTTTATGTTGTTGAGCCAACATTAAAGAGCATTAAAGTTTATAAAGATTTTGTTGAAGCAACAGAAGAGACTAAACCTATTTTTGTTGTTATCAACAAAGCAGATGAGCAAGATATGGATTTTGTTCATCAATACATTAAGCCCAACGATATTTTGGCGGTTGTTCCACACAGCAATGAAATGCGTCGCCATGATCAGGGCGACGAAAGCGCTTTCGATCGCTTTGTAACAGCATCAACAACACAAATGCAAAACATAGAAAAAACGTTATCAAAGCTAAAGCGTGATCATAACGCGTATTACAAACAATTGGTTACACTGCATAATGATTTAGCTCAAAGCTGGGGCAATACATATTATCAAGCCAATTTAGAGTTTCTGCCAAGTGATCATTATGACTTTGAAGAAAATTTCTTAAGCGATAAAAGTAAAGCTGCCTAATTTATTCCATGAATAGTACTGAAGAAAATAATCAAAGTACCTGTTACACTGAACGCCGCACACCCGGTGTTAAGGCTTTCTTACATTCTTTTGCAAAATCTTTGTTAGAGAATAAAGAAAAATTATTTGAACTAAAAGCCCTACACCATGGGCCAGTTCACCTTATTTTTCCGCATATCATGCAAGAAAATATTAAAAAAATGCAGATGTTTTTTAGTCAATATGCCTTTGAAACACATATCTATTATACCTGCAAACCCAATAAATCTAAAGTTTTCCTGAAAGAAGCCTTTAACAATAGCATCAAAGTCGATGTCTCTTCTGCACAAGAACTAATAACGGCTCTTAGTGTTGGATTTCGTGGGCATGATATTGGTTGTACCAATTTAAAAAATCATCACTACCTACGCTTAGCCATGGAACATGATTGCTTGATCAGCGTTGATAATCTTTCCGAGTTACATGCACTTAAAGACATGCAAAGCGATAGTCGCTATAAAAATAAATGCCGTATTCTTTTAAGGGTCGCCAATCTAAAGCCAAAAGATCGAATAATGACCTCTAAAATTAGCAAATTTGGTATTGCTGTCTCTGAATTACCAAAAGCTGTTGATTATATAGTTTCCCAGGCCGAGTCTTTTGATTTCTATGGTCTACATTTTCATCACGACAACCCCATTCCAGATCTTCATGCCGGCTATATTGACCATGCATTAACTCTCATGGAACAAATTGAGAAGAATCAGGCTTTACCTTCACGGCTTCTCAATATTGGTGGTGGCTTTCGTGTTGAGAACATCGAGGATATAAATGAGTGGTCTGCCTTTGTAGACCATGTGTCTGAAGGACTTAATAATAATCTAGATACTGGAACCTGGAATAATCAAGCTTATGGCATGAAACTCAATGAAAAAGGGCGTGCCGGGGGGCGCAGCAAGCTTGAATCGAAAGGTAAAAATAAAGATTATACAGCTTTCTTAAAAGATGTTTTGGAAAATACACGGCTTAGAGACTATCCCCTTCATCGCTTTATTGGCGATAATTTATTATCTGTTATGGTTGAACCAGGTGCATCTTTATTAGGTCATGCCGGCTTAACTTTGATGTCAGTCAACGGCACTAAAAAATTAGGAAATTGTGATAATGCTGTGTTTGTTGATGGCAATATATACAATATAAGTGGTCAATTCATTGAACCAGCAACTGATTTTATCCATATCTCTCGCTCTGTAAAACATGATGACAAACCATACGATGCTTATATTATTGATAACCTTTGCAACGAACGCGGTGTCCTATCTCAAAAATGCATGTATTTTGATCAACAACCTCAAGCAGGTGACTTGATGATCGTTCCTAATACGGCCTCTTATCTTTCAGATTTTGAAGATGCCTCTCCTCATATGCATCCTCAAGGCCATAAGGTTGTTGTCACACCATCAGAAAAAGGTGATGGAATCAATTTTTATGATGAAGCATATTATAGCCAAAACAAGCAATAGCGACATGATCTATAATTCTATCGGTGAAATCATCGGCGACACGCCCCTACTTAAAATTCCGTCTCACATAACGGGATTAAAAAATATTAATGTTTATGGGAAAATGGAGATGATGAATCCATTTGGCTCAGTAAAAGATCGTGTAGCCCAGAGCTTGATAGACGAAGTTTTACCAGATGCTATAGAAAAAAATCAAACAATTGTGGAATCATCCAGTGGCAATACAGCTAAAGCAATGGCTGCCTTGTGTGGCACATATGGTCTTAAATTTAGAACAATTACCAATCGAATTAAACAGCCTGAAGTGAGACAAATTTTACAGGCACTGGATGCGGATATTGAGGAGCTGCCTGGTATTTCCGATTGTCCTGATCCAAACGATCCAGATGACTCTACTGTCATGGCCGCCAATTTAGCAAAACGGGAACCTGAAAAATATCATTATACTGATCAGTATTTTAATGAAGAAAACTTGCACACGCATTACCGGACAACAGGGAAAGAAATCTTAGATGATTTGAAAAAAGTTGACTTTTATTTTGGTTTTCTAGGAACCTGTGGATCAAGTATGGGCGTAGGCCAGCATCTTATTGACAACGGTCAAGAAACAGAGTTATGGGGCGTTGTTTCAGAGGCTGGACATTATATTCCAGGTGGGCGTATGCAATCGGAATTATGGGAGGTTGGCTTCTTCCGTCAAAGTTTCTTTAAAGGGATTCTATCTGCCAACGAGCAAGATGCAATTGATGGTATGTTAGACCTCAACCGGCATTGCGGTATTTTATGCGGCCCAACAGCAGGCGCAACATTCTCTTCTGCCATAAAAAAGCTGAGAGAGATTGACGAAAATTATGCTCACGCTAATGAACCAGTTAATGCGGTCTTTATTGTTTGTGACCGAATTGAGCCCTATATGAGTTATTTACAGCAGTTCCGTCCAGAGCTATTTAACCAACAACAAATAGCTTCAGACCCGTCTCCTCTGAAACGCATTGCAAACCTTACTATGGAAGATTTGGAATTGGCCAATCAAATAACGCCAGAAAATTTAAAGAAAAAACTATCATCCAGTAGTAATTTACGCCTTATTGACATGCGAGGAAACTACGCTTTCACCCGTGGACATATTGAAGGCTCAGTCAATATATTTGAAGAAAGTCTAAAACATTTAATTGAAGAAGGACCTATATTTGGTAAAAATGATGATGTTGTTATTTGTTGTCCACAAGGCGTTCATTCCATTAAATACGTTGCTTTTTTAACACAGCAAGGTGTTAAGGCAGCCAACCTTAAAGGCGGTCTTATGGCTTGGCGTCAAGCTGGCTATCCGTTTGTAGAGGCACCAAATCTAGAAAGCCAAGACCCTTTTAGTGTGGCTTCTTCACAGAGATAAAGTGATCAATGTCATATTGTCCCTTATACTCTTCCAAAACTTTTTGTACGCGGCCAGCCGTCACCATTTGACGAATGGTATTGTTCAACATTGAAGCCAGTTCTTGCTCTTTAATATGAACCCCCACTGTATTAGAGAACATACGCAAGGGTGTATCACCATGAATAATTTTCACTTTACCAGGGTTTTTCTCCATATAGCTTTGAATATAGTTAGGCTCGCCAAACGCAACATCAACACGGCGTGCTGCGACATCCATATAATGCTGCTCCTCGCCCATCAAAGGTGATTTTTCGACTGTTTTCGCTTGAGGAAAATCATATCGTGCCACTTCGCTATAGACATCATCATCTCCAACAGAGATTGTAACACTTGGATCATTGATCAAAGAGATATCACTATCAAAACGATCATCATCTGCTCTTACGGCAATCACAATCGGTGTGTAAAAAAGTGCATCTGAAAAGGCCACTGTTGTTCCACGTCTGGGGCTTGCCCACATGCCTGCGCAATGCGCATCAAACTTTCCTGCTTTGAGTGCTGTTGGAATTTGGCCCCAATCGATATCTTCACTCCACTCAATATCGATATTCATGAGGTCACCCATCTCTTCAACTAAATCAACAAACAGACCTCTCATCTCACCCGTGTTAGGGTCACGCATAACAACCG
>CAXRKA010000026.1:0-12548 GCA_964231155.1 Alphaproteobacteria bacterium
AATTAATTTTGCTTTGTCTTCAGCCAATACGCGTGCGTGATAGGCTGTCATTTCATTTGAAGTAAAAGCATTCATTGATCCGCCTACATCTTCAATTGCAACTGCAATATCTCGAGATGAGCGGGTTTCTGTACCCTTAAAAACCATGTGTTCCAGAAAATGGGCAATGCCACATTGTTCTTCTATTTCATAACGACCACCTGTTTTGCACCAAATGCCTGTCGCCAAGCTATGAACTGAAGTTTCTGTATCTGTAATAACAGTCAGGCCGTTATTAAGGACAGTTGTTTGGATATTATTTTTAGTTGTATTTAGTGGCACCGTTTTGAACTCTCTTTTTGCCGTATTTTAGATGATATTCAAGTGTTGTACAATATTTCTTTGATTGGTGTTAGGTATAAAAAAAAGACCCATCGGGCTTTATTTTTAAATAATAAGGATATTTTAGGCCCTATGTGGCATCATCTGGAACAGTATTGTTGATATCACTGTCAGGCGAAACATCATTTTGTGATGCTTCTTGATCAACGGATTCAGCGGTAACATCTTCACTTTCTGGTGCTGGGCTATCACTGATATCTACGGATTGACCAAGGGAGCTACTTTGAGTGCTTTGCTCATATGTGCGCGCCACGTCCTCTTCTGAAGGAAATTCTTGAATAACTTCACCAGTTTCTTGATCTCTAAAGACGAATATGGCGCGTTGCAATTCGCGATCAATTTTAACTGTTGGTGAAACATAAGGGACTTCAGACGAGTCTGAAGACACAGGGGGAGGTGATGATTCCAATGTTGGCTGTGAATCAGCTGCCTGAGCCTTGCCAGCTATTGAGCCTTGGTTGGGCTCAGAAATGACACTACTTAGTGTAACTTCTATAGCCATATTATACCCCGATTACTTCGTTCTTATTCTGTGATTCTTACAGTTATAAGTATACTACTGTATTATTACACATATCATTTTAACAAACATTTAAAGAAATGTCAAAAACATCATACAGTTAGATCTATTTTTGATGATTCTCTATATCACTGTATTTTTTGTCTGTTTTTGTGCTAAGAAAATAGTCTAACATGTTCTAAAATATTGTTTTTTGGTTTTCTGCCCGGCAAAATTTTCTCCATGATGAGTTTTTTAAATTTTTAATCCGCTCAAGCTAGGCAAGAATTACCAGAATTTAAGAAGTCTTTTACGACTTTAAAGGATAATTATACTTGGGTATTCATATACTGAGTCACTAAACGTCAAAAGGGGGCCCTCTTGGACGAGCTTGTAAAAGTAATCAATAAAGTCGGAGCAGTTCGATTGGGTATGATGGCGGCCGTTGTGTTCGGTATCATCCTCTTCTTTGTGTTTGTCACAACTCAACTGTCTTCAGGGCAAATGGGCTTGTTGTATTCTGATCTTTCTGATCAAGATAGAAATGCTGTTATTCGTGAGCTTGAGGCGTCTGACGTTGTTTATATTACTAGTGATGATGGTAATCGTATTATGGTGCGCTCGGATGATGTTGGTCGTGTGCGTATGCTCTTGGCTGAGAAGGGGCTTCCGGATGGTGGTTCTGTTGGTTATGAGCTCTTTGATGAAGAAGAGGGTTTTAGCACAACCCGTTTTAAACAAAATTTGAATAAGTTGCGTGCACTTGAGGGTGAATTGGTTCGTACGATTACAACTCTAAAACCTGTAGATAAGGCACGTGTGCACCTTGTTTTGCCTCAAAGAGAGCTTTTTAGTCGTGATGAGCAAGCGGCAAGTGCGAGTGTTTTTGTAGAGCTTATTCGTGGTAAGCAGCTCACTGAAGAACAGATTTCAGCCATTCAGCACATGATTGCTGCGGCCGTGCCTAAGCTTGACCCAAGAAGAATTTCAATTGTTGACCAGGAAGGGAACCTCCTTGCAACGGGGCGTGGTGATGATGGGGCCACGGTTATGTCTCAGAATATTGAGAAGATGCGCATGTCTTATGAGTTGCGTTTGACCCGTTCGGTGGAAGATTTAGTCTCAAGTGTGGTTGGCTTTGGTAAGGTCCGCGCAAATGTTTCTGTTCAGATGGATTTTGACCGTGTTGCGACAAACTCTGAGATCTATGATCCTGAAGGGCAAGTTATCCGTTCTACACAGGTTTCTGAAGAGGCCGATAAAGAATTTGGTGGCACACCACCAACAGTGACTGTCGAGAATAATTTGCCAGGCTTGCCGGATGATGGTGCTGGGGGTGATCTAACGCGTGACTCTTCTAGGCTTGAGGAGATTACCAACTTTGAGATTAGTAAAACTATACGCTCTCATGTGCGTGAGGGCGGTGATGTTGAACGCCTCTCTGTGGCTGTACTTGTTGATGGTAGCTATGCAAGAGATGAAGCGGGTGAAATACAGTATACAGCACGTAGCGATGATGAAATGCAAAAAATCACAGAGCTTGTCAGGTCGGCTATCGGTTATGATGAAGATAGAGGTGATACGTTAGAAGTGATTAATATGCGCTTTGCTGATGCGGATATTCTTCTTGAGGAGCCAGAAGTCACAGCGATCTTTATGGGCTTAACGAAGGAAGATATATTCCGTGCATCTGAAACAGCCATTTTGGCTCTTGTGGCGATGCTTGTTGTTCTTCTTGTTCTTCGTCCAATGGCACAACGTATCATGTCGCCTGAAGAGGCTGCGCCAGACGAAACAGCACTGCTCGATGAAGAGATGCGCCCAGCGCTCAGTGCGCCTGGTATGGGTACGCTAGAGCAGGAGTTGGCAAAAGATGATGCGGAAGAAGATGAGAGTATGATCGACATTAAGTCTATTGAAGGTAAGGTGAAGGTCTCAACCTTGAAGAAGGTGAATGAGATTATTGATAACCATCCTAACGAAGCAATATCTGTTTTGCGTAGCTGGATGTTCCAGGATAGCTAGAGGTAAGGATTGAGTTATGGCAATAAGAGTTAGAGACGATTACCGAGGATTAACTGGCCCTGAAAAGGCGGCTATTTTTGTACTGGCTTTGGATGAGGAATATACATCACGCCTATTCAGTAATATGACTGAGGAAGAGATCCTTGAGATTTCTCAGGCTATGTCCTCTCTAGGAAAAATTAGCGCAAATGTTGTTGAGAAGCTCTTTGTTGATTTTGCTGAGCAGATGTCATCGACTGGCTCTCTTATTGGTAGTTACGACAGTACAGAACGTTTGTTGCGTTCTGTCTTGGGTGAGGACCGTGTGGGTTCAATCATGGAAGAGATTAGAGGTCCTGCAGGTCGAACAATGTGGGATAAACTTGGCAATGTAAACGAAGAAGTTCTGGCCAATTATCTGAAAAACGAATATCCACAGACTGTGGCTGTGGTTATGTCCAAGATTAAACCGGATCATGCGGCGCGTGTTTTGACATTTCTACCAGACAGTTTTGCTATGGAAGTGATTACGCGTATGTTGCGTATGGAAGCTATCCAAAAAGAAGTTCTTGATGACGTTGAGAAAACATTGCGTGATGAATTTATGACGACCTTGGCACGTACACAGCGTCGTGACTCTCATGAATTGATGGCGGATATCTTTAACAATATGGATCGCACGAAAGAGCAAGCATTTCTTGAAGCCCTTGAAGAGCGTAATGAAGAGGCGGCTGAGAAGATCCGAAACCTTATGTTTACATTCGAAGATCTCGAGAAGGTGGATGGTACAGGTATCCAAACATTATTGCGTAATATTGACAAAGACAAACTGCCTATTGCGCTTAAAGGCTCTACAGATGCACTTACAGACTTGTTCTTCTCCAATATGTCTGAGCGTGCAGCTAAGATCATGAAAGAAGATATGGCCACAATGGGACCTATTCGTTTAAGAGATGTTGAGGAAGCTCAGCAGCACATTGTTACAGTGGCTAAACAACTCTCTGATCGTAATGAGATTGTTATAGCTGAAGGAGGCGGCGAAGATGAACTTATCTACTAACGTTCTTGAAGCCGGGAAAGCAACTATGACCGATGATAAAAAGAAATTTGGTTTTAGCCTCGACTTTGAAGAAGAGCGCGAAATGCTGATAAAGCAAAAGCTAGATCAGCAAGAAAAGCGTAGAGAGATTGAGCGACAAAGACAAGCCGATGCTGAGAAGCTTAAGTTTGACGAAGCTGAATTCGACCAGATTAAGCAGGAAGAGTTCCAAAAAGGTTTGGAAGCCGGTAAATCTGAGCAAAAACAGGCACAAGAACAAACACAAATTGAAATTTTAGAGCATATCTCAAAGCAATTTGAGGCCCTACAAAAAGAAGTTGTTCAACATGAAGAGAACATGCGTGTAGCTTTTCTCAATTCTCTATTGTCGGTTGTTCGAATGGTTGTTCCTGAGATGATTGACCAAAATAAAGAAAAAGACATGGAAGCCTTTATTATCAAGGCGTTTGAAGAATGTCATAAAGATTCAGATATTGAAGCTTTAGTGGCAGAGGCTGACTATGACACTTTGAAGCCTTTGATCCGCGATGCGGCACTCAAGGCTGATATAAAAAGAAATGATGTAAAAATTAAAAAACAAAGCGACATTGCACCGGGTCAGTGTGTTGTGCAATGGCGTGATGGTGGTATCGAGTTTAATGCTGAGCAATACAAAAAGGATATTACCAATGCTTTGGAGCAAACATTCCAGTCAATCAATCTTGTTGTCTCTAAACCAGAAGATGCCGATATACAGGCTGAAGCTGTGGATGAGCCAGTTGAGATGGCTGCGGAACCAAAAGAAGAAGTAGAGGCTGCAGGTGATCATGCAGAAGAAATTCAAGAGAGCTCAGAAGAGACTGAGGTCGTGGCAAGTGAAGAAACACAGCCAGAAGAAGAGATAATGGGTAGTGAAGGCGATGACAACAATAATAACATGAATAACGGAGAAGTATCATGAATGATGAAACACAAAAACCAGAGGAAGAAGAAGTAAAAGCTGCAGAAGGTGCTGATGCACCTGAGGCCGCAGAAGGTGATGCGCCAGCAGTGGAGGTTGACGAGGCCACAGAAGGCTTTGATGATGGCGAAAGTCTGTCATTCCAAGAAATTGAGGATGATAATGATCAGAGTGATGTTTTTGACCCCAATGAGGGCGACAATGACAAAGACCTCACAGCTATATATGACGTGCCAGTACAGATTTCGGCTGTTTTAGGCCGTTCAAGCATGTTGGTCTCTCAATTGCTCAAGCTTGGTCGTGGAGCGGTTGTTGATCTTGACCGTCGTGTTGGTGAGCCAATTGACATTTTTGTCAATAACCGCCTTGTTGCACGTGGCGAGGTTGTGGTCGTTGAAGACAAGCTCGGTATAACAATGACGGAGATTATTAAGTCTGAAAATATTTAAGCACGTGGTGTGTGAAACTTTAGAGTAAAGGTCAGGGTATGGCAGGAGAACAGGACGTAAAAATTATATATGCGCGCAAAAAATTGGATTTTGCGACGATTATTGGACTTATTGCCGCTATCGGTTTGATTGGTGCCGCATTGGCTTTAGGCGGGCGCGCTTCATCGTTTCTCGATTTACGCTCAGCACTCATTGTTGTTGGTGGTACCTTAGCAATCACCATCATGTCTTACTCTCTGAGTGATATGGCTACGGCAACGAAAGTCATTGCACAAACTTTTTCCAAACAGCTTTCAGAGCACAAAGCAATGGCGATACAGCTTCTTGATTTGGCCACTTACGCACGTAAGAATGGTGTTTTGTCTCTACAAAAGTTTGATGATCGACTGAAACGTATGCCGTTCTTGCACCGAACAATTCGTTTGGTTGCTGATGGTACATCAGCAGAAGATATTGATAAAATTATCGGACATGAAATTGAGGCAATAACGGCACGTCATGAATATAGTGTTGGAATGTTGCGCCGTGCAGCTGAAGTGGCTCCAGCTATGGGATTGATTGGTACATTGGTTGGCCTTGTTCAGATGTTGGCATCCCTTGATGACCCTTCGAGTATTGGTCCGAGTATGGCTGTGGCTTTGCTCACAACATTTTATGGCGCTATTTTGGGGACGGTTATTCTTTCACCACTTGCTGCGAAATTGGAGACACGCGCCGAAGATGAATTCATCAACAAAACACTGATTTTACTGGGTGCCATGTCTATGGCACGCAAAGAAAATCCACGTCGCTTAGAGATGATGGTCAATACAACCTTGCCACCTGAAGATCGTGTCAATTACTTCAGGTCTTAGATAACGAGTTAGGATAAAGAGCCATGCGCTTAATGATTATTGGAGCTTTGGACGGCCATATTAGTGAAGCCGGTAAAATGGCCCTCAAAAGAGGGGCCAAAGTCGCACATTGTGAAAATATTGAGCAGGCTTTAACCGCTTTAAGGGGTGGTAAAGGTGCTGACTTAATCATGATTGATGTCAAACAAGATATCAGCACGTTTATTGACCAACTGACATCTGAACGCATTGCTACTGAGGTGGTTGCTTGTGGTATAGGCACAGATTCAAAAGCAGCCGTTGATGCGATTAAGTCAGGTGCCAAAGAATACGTGCCACTGCCACCGAATGCAGAGCTGATTGCTGCTGTTTTAGAGGCTGTGACCAATGATGATCATTTCATGATTGCAGATGCGGCCGCTATTCAAGATATTATCTCAATTGCGGATCAAGTGGCCGATAGCTCAGCCAGTGTTTTGATCTCTGGTGAATCTGGAACAGGTAAAGAGTTGATGGCACGCTATATCCACAACAAAAGTAACCGTAAGAATAACCCGTTTATTTCTTTAAACTGTGCCGCAATACCAGAGACACTCCTCGAGTCTGAAATGTTTGGACATGAAAAAGGGGCCTTTACTGGTGCGGTTTCAAGACGTCTTGGTAAATTTGAAGAAGCCAGTGGTGGAACATTATTCTTGGATGAGATTTCTGAGATGGATATTGCTTTACAAGCAAAGCTTTTAAGGGCAATCCAAGAAAAAGAAATTACACGTGTTGGAAGCAACAACGCCGTTAAGGTGGATATGCGCCTTATTGCGACAACAAACCGTGATTTGGAAAAAGAAGCAAAAGCAGGGACATTCCGTGAGGATCTCTATTTCCGTTTGAATGTGATTAATCTACATTTGCCGCCTCTAAGAGAGCGTGTTGAAGATATAGCGAAGTTGGCGGATTTCTTTGCTAAGAAATATGCGAAGCAGAACAATGTTAATCTTAAAGTTCTATCCGATGAAGCCATAGCAAAGCTTCAGAGCTATCACTGGCCAGGTAATATTCGTGAGTTAGAGAATTGTATTCACCGTGCTGTTTTGATTGCACGTGAAGATAGCATTGAGCCAGAAAATCTAGCGCTTACAGGTCAAAGTACAGCCGTTGAAAAAGCCTCTGAAGTCTCTCATCAAGCACAAGGGGCAAAAGCAAACTCATCTGTTCTTGTCGGTAAAACAGTCGCTGAAGTTGAGCGTGACCTTATTCTTTCCACCTTGGATCACACATTGGGTAACCGTACGCATGCGGCCAATATCCTTGGTATATCTATTCGCACATTGCGCAATAAAATCAATCTCTATGCCAAAGAGGGAATTAATATCCCTGAAGCCCAACAAGGGTAATGGTGTCGAGAAGACAACGTTTAGGGTCCATTCATGGCTGAAGACAGCACCACACCCCAACAAACTGTTCCAGCGACAACAGATGGCGCTGCGTCAGGTGATGCTGTAAATAACGCAGGGCAATCTTTCTCTGCACTCTTTACACGTATCATGCAAAACCGTGATCTTTTCATGCCATTGGTTTTGATGTTGATTGTTGTCGTGATGATTTTACCCATACCGACATGGTTGCTTGATATATCTTTGGCCTTGTCTATCACATTTTCTGTTTTAATTTTGATGACGGTCATGTCCATTGATAAACCTTTGGAACTATCCGCATTTCCAACAATTTTGTTGGTAGCGACAACCTTGCGGCTGTCTTTGAATATTGCATCAACGCGTCTCATTTTATCGAATGGTCATGAGGGCACTTCGGCGGCAGGTAAGGTGATTGAAGCCTTTGGTGGCTTTATCATGGGGAACAACTACGTCATTGGTATTATCGTTTTCTCCATCCTAGTGATTATCAACTTTATTGTGATTACCAAGGGTTCTGGGCGTATTGCTGAAGTGGCAGCACGTTTTAGTTTGGATGCGATGCCAGGGAAACAGATGGCTATTGATGCTGATTTATCATCTGGTTTGATCAATGAGCAAGAAGCTAAAGAGCGCCGTAAAGAATTAGAAGAAGAAAGCTCTTTTTATGGGGCCATGGATGGTGCGGCGAAATTTGTTCGTGGTGATGCCATTGCGGCCATATTGATCACTTTAATTAACATTATTGCCGGTATCATTATTGGTGTCGCACAGCGTGATTTAACCTTTGGACAAGCCGCAGAGTATTATACCAGCCTAACGGTGGGTGATGGTTTGGTATCACAAATTCCAGCCCTTATTGTATCTATTGGTGCTGGTTTGATGGTCTCTAAAGCTGGAACAGCTGGATCAACTCAAGTTGCGCTGTTTAATCAATTTGGCCGTTATCCAAAAGCTTTGGGTGTGAGTGCTGGTTTAATGGCAGCTTTGGCTATTTTACCAGGAACACCATTCTTTCCTTTTATGTCATTGGCTCTCATAGCCGCGAGCTTCGCTTATTATCTGCCGAAGAAACAAGCAGAAGAAAAGGCAATGAAAGCCGCTGTTGAACAAGCCAAGAAAGAAAAAACACCTGTCGAAGAGAAACCTATTGCAACTGCTTTGGCGATTGATACTATCCGTTTGGAATTGGGTTATGGCTTGCTCCCTCTTGTCAATAGCAGTGAAAATAACCGTTTAACGGATCAAATTCGTGGCTTAAGACGTCAAATGGCGACGGATATTGGCTTTGTTCTACCATCAGTGCGTATTCAAGATAACTTGAAACTTGGTGCGAATAGCTACCGGATTATGATTAAAGAGATCAATGCTGCTGAAGGTGAATTACGCCCAACCCGTTTCTTGTGCATGGATCCAAAGGGCTTAGATATCGATGTGCCAGGTGAACGTACAAAAGAACCAACATTTGGTTTGCCCGCAAAATGGATTGAAAAGCAGCATAGAGAAGAAGCACACTTTAAAGGCTATACAGTTGTTGATGCACAGACCGTTTTAACAACACATCTCACTGAAGTTGTCAAAGACTATATGGATGAATTGCTCTCCTATACAGAAACACAGAAACTTCTTGATGAGTTGGATAAGTCCACGCAGAAATTGGTGGCGGATATTGTGCCAAATCAGATGAGTGTATCAGGTGTTCAGCGCGTGCTTCAGAGCCTGCTTTCCGAGCGTGTGTCTATTCGTGATCTTTCAACAATCCTTGAAGGAATCACTGAGGCTACAGGCTATACAAAGAACCTGACACAGATTACAGAACATGTACGTGGTCGTTTAGCACGTCAGATCTCTAATGATAATATGGATCCTGCAGGTATATTAAATTTCCTCACACTTTCACCAGATTTTGAACAGATCTTTGCACAAAGTCTTGTCGGTGAAGGGGAGGAAAAACAACTGGCCTTGCCGCCAAGTCAGCTGCAACAGTTTATGCGTGTTGTAAATAAAACCTATGAACAAAAAGCACAAGACGGGCTTTCGCCAGTCATGCTTGTATCACCTGGCATCCGCCCTTATGTACGTTCTATCATTGAACGTTTTCGTCCACAGACAGTGATCATGTCACAATCAGAAATTCACCCTAAAGCCAGAATTAAAACAGTGGGTCAAATTGCTCTCGAGGAGAAGAACGAAGATCAATAGAGTATAATTATGCTTTAATACTTGCTGTTTCATACTAAGACTATGCGATTAAAAACATTCCAAGCCCAATCTATGCCCGAAGCTATGCGCCTTGTTAAAGAGGCTTTAGGCGATGACGCCATTATTGTTTCATCACGAAAATTAAAGGATGAAGTCAAGGTTACAGCTGTTTTAGATGAAACGCCTGTGGGTGACATGGAAGAGCAAGACGATCCAAGCGGTATTGGCTTTGCTATTCAGGATACAGAGATTGGTGAGGGAGAGCGCTTTGATTTTGATGACCGTGATCAAGACACACCATCATTTGAAGTTGTGAATGATTTTGAAGGCTTCTCAAAGCGCCTTGGTGCGATCATGGACTACAATGATTTGTCGCGTGCTGAAGCTGAGCAAGAAATTATCTCTCAATTGATGAACGTCTTTATCAAACATGGTCTTTCCTCTGAGCTGTCCAATATTATTCTGACACATATTGAAAGCAGTCTATCTCTCGAAGAGCCACGACAGGCTTTAGAAGAAACAGTGGATGCATTGTTCAATTTTTATGATTTGCCAGAAGGAGCACATAAGAACCCGATTGTTGTTGTTGGAGAACCAGGCTCAGGGAAAACACTTTCAGTGGCTAAAATGGCTGCAAAAGCTGTGATTAATGATATGAAACCCTGTGTGATTAGCTTTGATACTGTAAGAGCTGGTGGAATTGAGCAATTGGCTGCCTTTACAACGCTATTAAAACTTCCATTAATTAAGGTCAATTCGCCAGATCAATTGAAAGATGCTCTCAAAGATCACGCAGATGCAGACCAGATCATTATCGATAGTCCAGGTATTAACCCATTTGATGCAGATGAGATGAAATCTCTCTATGATTACATTTCTGTTTGTAACATGGATATGATTTTAGCCATGCCTGCTGGGAATGACTCCTATGAGTCATCTGAAGTGGCCCGCGCGTTTTCTTTGATTGGTGCACGCTATCTCTTGCCAACACGTGTTGATATCGCGCGTCGTATTGGCGGCCTGCTGACGGCAGCATATGATGCGCAGATGGCGTTTATTGGTTTAGCTGATGCATCCAGTGTGGCTGATGGTCTAAAAAATGCATCGCCACTTGATGTCGTGAATATGATTATTCCGGAACAAAAAGCTGAAAAAATAAAGCAAGCAGCGACACAAAGAAGAGATGAACAGGGACAAGAAGAGGATGGACACTATGAATGATGATACAGTCATGCCTAAGGCACCTTTAAAGCGTAAACCTGTTCAGGCTGATAATATTATCGCCGTGGCTTCAGGTAAGGGTGGTGTTGGAAAAACATGGTTCTCTATTACATTGGCACATGCTTTATCAAAGGCAGGTAAGAACGTGTTGCTGTTTGATGGTGATTTAGGGCTTGCCAATATTGATGTGCAGCTTGGGTTAACACCAGAGCGTGATCTGGCTTTGTTTATTGAGAATAAAATGCCTCTTAAGCGTCTGATTTCAACATGTGAAGAGATTGGCGTTGATGTTTTGGCTGGTCAATCAGGTACAGCATCATTATCAAGTCTTCCAGTCGAAAAAGTTATTCGTATTCGTGATGCGCTGATTGAACTGGCTGACGAATATGATTATATCGTCATTGATTTGGGTGCTGGTGTTGACCGCACAGTACGTATCCTCTCATCAGCTGCCTCTCAAGCGCTTATCTTGACCAATGAAGAGCCAACAGCGCTTACCGATGCCTATGCCTATATCAAATTGACGCATCTTGCTGGTTTGTCCAATACAGTAAGAGTTGTGGTCAACCAAATCACATCAAAGTCTATGGGCGATCGTATTTATAATACTTTGGTTAAGGCATGTCAGAACTTCTTGAAGTTCCGTCCACCATTGGCTGGAATGATCCGTCACGATACCAAGGTGTCTGAGTCTATTCGTAATCAGAAGCCGTTGCTCACAAGGCATCCAAATGCACCAGCAGCTGTTGATGTTGAAACTATTGCCAAAAGTCTTACAGGCCCGCATACACCGACGGAGTAGGCTATGTCAGAAACGGGACAAACGCCACCACCGCCCCCATCTGGCTCAGCACAAGTCAACCAATCTGCGTCGAATACAACGACACAATTACAAGCTATATTGCTCAGTACGAGTGCTGGGCAGAATGTTCGTGGTGAGGTTGTTGATATCAATACACAATCACGAGAAGTCACAATACAAAGCCGATCTGGTGAATCTGTTCGTGTGCAAGTTCCTGTAGATGCTTTAGACACACAAAAGATCCAGGTAGGTGATCGAGTGGTTGTTAAAGCGGGGCAAGCTGTTCAGCGTATACAAGCAGAAGTGACTTTGGAGATTTTAAAATCTGTTGGTTCAAGAGCGAGTGCTTCACAATCATCAGCCACAAGCACTCAACAGCCTTTAGCTCCAGTGTCTCAGGCACAAATTGAAGCCGATATCAATCGTGTGATTAATCAGATTACACAACAGCCGCGTGAGCTGGGTACAACACAAAGATCGTATTCTATTCCTTTGCCAGTGACGAGTGCAACAGTGGATCTAGAGAGTATATTACGTCAGGCGGTTCAGAATGTATCACGCCTTGATCCTGCCAGTGCTCAGCAACAAAACCTACACGCATCTCTTTATAAGGTTATTGTTGATGTGTTTCAGCAAGTCCAAGCGCAAATTACACAAACACAACCGCAGCTCACTACGCAAAGCGGAACAGAGAACTTCTTGAGGTCTGTACTCAATCTTCAGCAACCTGTTCAACAGCTGTCACAAC
>CAXRKA010000027.1:0-13070 GCA_964231155.1 Alphaproteobacteria bacterium
ATATGTTTTTCCTAAACAAATCAAACACATGCTCAATGACAACTATACCCCCATTGATGAACTCAAAGTTTTAGCCAAGACAATGGGCCACAAAGATCATAAAAACACAGTTGAGTTGAAACTGGCTATCCAGGAACATGATAACTATGGGACATCACATTACACTTGGATGCTTTATCTACTCCAAGAAATGCGATCCTTGAATAAAAGCCCTGCTACAGATGTTGATAGTTTAGTCACATGTGTTATGAATATGGCGCCACAAGATCCGCGTTATGCTAACGACGATGCAGAACTGGCATGCTCTATTTATTTGAGTTACAGAAACCTTTTAAGAGAAGGTAATTTTCTGAACATCATCACTAAAGCAATTGATTATCAGCCAAATTATGACGGTCTCAACTTTAATGAAACATTTAACACCATCAACAGCCTTACAAAATTGAGTAAAACTATTAAAGACCATGTTGAAATCAAAGAAAGCAATTCTTATCTAGAAGAAAAAGTGAGTTATTTACCACATCACCAAGAAAACCTTGATTTGATTGATAAAAATATAAAAAACCTTATTAGAAAAGTACATCACTTGGCTCTGCAAAATCCAGATACTTTACAAAAAATATCAAGCCTTCATCTTTTGTATAACACGCCAGAAAAAAACAGCTCATATAGAGAGGGAAATTATGGCCACGCTCTTGAAGCCATTATCAAAGAAGATAAAACACTTGATAAGATATCCCTTCTATCTCAAGACGATATATTTTGGCCTGAAGATCCACTCGATTTCCTCAAGGCTTTTGTCTTTGCAAAGCACACATTCCTTGATGACATAGAACAAGAAAACCATCTCTTGAGTCTTATCCTTGATAGAGTTGAACAACTTCCGGCAAGTAAGAAAAAGAATGAGTGTTTCTTCATTCTGCTCGATAAAAGTATGAGAGCCGCCTATCCGGAAACGCGAGAACGGCTTTTTGATCTTTACACACAAGATATTATATCGAAGCTTGGCCAAGATGATTGTAGTGAGGGTTATCAGAAAAAATTATCTGTCTATCTTAAGGCGCTCGAAGACGATAAAAATGAAAAAAGAAAAAACAGACGAGAAAGGCAATGGGATGTCGGTGCTCGATTTAGCTATCACCCATTCCTATCCAACACGATCTCTGCTGCAGATAGATATATTGTACTGAATAAGCTGGCGCATGGGATTTTATCGCAAGAAGAGACGTCACGTATGCTCAAAAAAGCCTCTACTGTGTCTCTCAACTCAAAAGACATGTTTAAGAGCTATCTTTACGGTATCGGTATTGATTATATCACCTCTGAGATGGATGAAGATGCAGAAACAGCTAAAAAATTCCTTCAGTTCTTTAACTCCAAAGGTGAGAATAAAGACTGTGAAGATATGAGCAAACTTTTGATAAGTGTTGTGTCTAAACGCTCTAATAATAATTTAGAAACCATTTTATCAAAATTACAGCCTGTTAATTGTAGAGTGCTTTATCAAAACTTCTGGTCTGCGCCGATTGAGGCACGCTCAGTGATTATTTCTCGGATCTTAAAAAGCGCTGTTGCTGAAGATGAAACACAAGAGAGTGAAAAATCTTGGGAGCGTATTTTTGAGATTGTCATGGATAATCTTATCCCGCCCACTGACACATCCGTGGAAAGCCAATACGCGCGTGAAATTATGCACTCCTATGTGAAAGCGCGAAGCTACTATGAACGCGAGCTTATTCTTTCTGCCATGATGGTTGCCAACCGTAATATTGGTAAAGATGCTGGGAATGTTGGTAAAGCATTAAAGCTTTTCTTTGAAAACATGGGTCCAGCTGAAATCAAATTGGGACAAGCGATATCGTCACACCCCAAAACCCCTGAAAAAATTCGTAAAGAACTACAAGAATTGAAGAATGAAGCCAATACACCTGCACGCTGGACTGTATATGATTGGATCAGGAACGAAAATATTCCAGAGAAGCTCTGGAAGAATGTTTATTTAGGAGAGATTTTGGGAAGTGCCTCTTATTACTTAGGCGCAGCTCTAGGAGAAGATGATGTTCTTAAAATTCTTGTCTCTGAAGCACGCGAAAGAGCCAAAAAAGGCTTTCACGTTACCGGCAAAACCATCGAAGACCTAAAACAAAAAGACAAAATCTCTGATCTTGATTTCCAGGAACTCACATCTTCAACCATTGAAATGGTTCGCCAAGCCGATCGAATGTCTCATATTGAAACAGATCACGTGCTTGGTGAAAAGCAATGTGATATTGCCAAAACGATATACAATAATGTTCAGCTCAAAAGTGGTCAGTATACGTTTAAACTCAAGGTGATGGATTGGAAAGCCAAGGGCCAGAACTGGGTGGTTATGAAGCGCGCCAAAGGGCCCATCTTTAATAAGCTTCCTGAAGACACACCTGAGCAAATAGAGTATAAGAAAGCTTTTGCTATGGGTTATATCTTCTTTGAACTGACACAAAACATTTTATCCGGCAAAAAATTTGACCATGATAAGCATGGTGCGCAGCTTTGTGTCGACCCCGACACAAATAGCGTTGGCATTTTTGACACGGGCGCCATGGCTCTTAAGGATCCGACAATCAAAGAACAGCGTTTGCTCGGCAATGTCATATATGAAGCCATCAAAGATTCAATCAAGAGTGAAACACTTCTGACACAACTCGGCAGCGTATTTAGTCAAAAAATCCAAGAGCTTTATGAGCAAGATATTGACACTCAATACCTGATAGAAGTTCAGAAAGGCATTCTCGCCCTTGGTGACTTCTTTAAAGTCCTTGATCAAGATGATATCCGGAAGCTTCTTTCTGCTATAGACATCTATAATCACCTCTCTGAAGAGATTAAACTTGGCGTTGATGAAAAAATGAATGTTATTGAGAAAGCCTATTTGAACAGTGTACTCATGACAAACAACTCTCAAAAGCAGAAAGCTGTTTCTATTATCAAAGATGGCAAAGCACAAGATGATCACCAACCCGTTGAGGCATTTACTGTTCAGCCTAATATTCCGAAAAAATCTAAATGGCTACAGGAAATATTTACTCGAGACGACAGCGATATGACCTTGCCATTCACGCCAGAAGAGTTTAGACAATCTCATATTCATCCCTTGTGCTTGACGGCCTAAGAAAACAGAAGAGACATGAACATGAATAAAGCAAAAACTCTAGGTATTGATGGCGACGATACACTCTAGGAACTTGAGCGTGTCTTTCTTGAAATCAAAGAAGAATTTGAACAGCACTTATTAAGCACTTTTGATGAAAGTGTCCTTACAGATTTTAAGCAAAATATTGGACTTTGTATTCAGCGCTATGGCTACGGTATTTCAACAGCTGCGCATGCTCTGATTGATACATATTTTAAAACAAACGGCTCTATTGATAATGATACGCTCAGCTTCATTCGCTCACTAGAAGACAGAGTGATCAATATACCCGCAACGCCCTATGATGGTGTTGAAGAGACACTTCAGCTATTAAAAGAGCACTTCAATCTTATCTTACTGACCAAAGGTCATAACACTGAGCAAGAAAATAAAATACACCGTTCTGGTTTAGAAAGATACTTTGACTCCTATGAAGTCATGTATGAAAAGAATGAAGATGCTTATCGCAATATTCTCAAGAAATACAATATCAGTGCTGCTGATTTTGTCATGATTGGCAACTCCGATAAATCTGATATTCTGCCTGTCATTAATATTGGTGGCCAAGCCATACATATTCCCAGCGATTATGTTTGGGATCATGAAGTCGCTAGCGAAGATGCTAAGCAAGGAAAAGATTATCCTGTGATTGGGACATTCAGAGAAATCCCCGCCACATTACAAAAAATGGAATTTGCTTAGTTTCTAAAAACCTGTGTCCACAATATCTAGTTGCTACTGAAAGACTTATTCACACGGTAAAATGTGTTGGGGTATTTCTCATGCTTAGATAAAATTTGTTCAATTTTACCGGTATTCAACAACTGCCAAGTGGCTAAATTCAAAGCATTCAGCAAATCATGCTCTCCACTTCTAATCCATGTTGAGTTGCCAAACAAACGCACTGGATACTCCACAGGCACTTGTCTTACTTTTCCGGGATTCATCTCCAAAAACTCTAAAGCCACATGCGGATCGACCAAAGCAATATCCGCTTTGCCCGTTGATACATTCATCAACAGCTCAACAGAACTTGAAAGCTGTGGCAAATCAACTGTTTTTGCTTTTGGAAAATCAGCACGCGCAATCGCTTGAGAGCTCTCACCATCACTCGTTACAATTCTGATATCTTCTGCGTTGATGGCCATAAGGTTGTTATCAAACCGCCGATCATCTGGGCGCGCATAGATATTCACACCTTGATAAGAGATTGGTTGTACAGCGAGTGCATGTTGGCCACGCTGAGCATTGGTCCAAGCACCTGAACATATCGCGTCCACCTTATTTGTTTTGAGCGCTTCTATAATTTCACCAAAACCCAACTCCATAGTCCATTCAATCTCAATCAGCATAGCTTCGCCCACAGCGTTCATATAATCATAAGACGTACCAGAGAGATTGCCTGTATTGGGATCCACTTCAATGAGGCCCGGCCAAGGTGCATAACCGCAACGCAGTGTTCGTGTTTCCATCATGCGATCATAGGTGCTCTTTTGCGCCTGCACCTGGCCTATAAACGCAAAACATAAAATGATAATAGTAAAGTATTGGATGATTATCTTCATGAGTGATGTCCTTTTATGATTTTATAATGCCTTTTTTCTTCAAAACATATTGTAGCTTTTGATACGCCAATTCTTGCAAACGCTTTTGTGTTTCTGCAGCATCACCCACAAGAGTGATTTCAGTGAGAGAGGCTGTGTCCATCGCACGCACAGCAACATAATTGCCATGTGAGACAAACTCAAATATCGTCTCTCGCCCCCTTCTCCGTCTAGTTGGCATCACTGATAGCAGATAAATCAATCGGTTGAGACGCGTCAAACTCTGTTTGATGATAAGCTCTCGTCGCTTCTTCATCAAAAATGGCTTCCATTTCAATAAGAATGGGTACGATTGGCGCTATACCTTTATCGACCATATTGTCCATATTGAAATCAGCGCGGCGCAAAACTGTTTCGGCACGGAAACCCAAGGTTTCTTTCTCATTATAAGGATTGATCCCGGCTTTATTCAAAACAGTCTTGAGAATAACAGGGCGTGTGACCCCCTTTAACGTCAGATCACCCACAATCTCTCCACGGTCTTTGCCTTGGATAACCATTTCTTTTGATGTGAACCTGATGGTTGGGTGCGCATTCGCATCAAAGAAAACATCTGAGCGTAGCTTTTCATCAAAATTGTCCAAACCTGTCATGACACTATCGGCTTGGATAACAACCTCAACATAAGAGTTGGCTGGATTGGCTTCATCAAACTCAATCTTACCTTCAAAATCCATAAATTGACCGACAGAGTAAGAAAATCCGAAATGTGATCCAAACCAAAGGATATTGGTGTGACTGGGATCAATTGTGTACACCTTCACTTCAGCACGTGCAACAGATGTTGTCAGAGCGATCACAAAAATAGATAAAAAAATCTTGAGAAACTGCATAGCTATCCTTTCAGTATTTGGGGCGCTATTTTTCTATAAGATAAAACTAAGGCATTTCATAGCCACAGGACAAGAAAAACTTGCAAGCTTTATAAGTTCTGTGTAACGTTTCACGGCACATATGATGCCGCCGTAGCTCAGTGGTAGAGCGCGTCATTGGTAATGACGAGGTCGGGAGTCCGATTCTCCTCGGCGGCACCATTTTTCATCTTGAAGTGAAAGAAAATGTCCAACACAACCAAACAAACGCATTCAAAGAAGAAATCAAACTTGGCAGATAAACGTGCTGAGAATTTGCGTCGTAACCTACGCCGTCGTAAAGAACAAACAAAAGAACGCCACTCTCAAGATAAGTGATTTTTACAAAAGAGTTAAATTTCAAGAGTTTTTTTATTAGCTCTTGCGTCAATAACTTCCCATGTAGCCTCAAAGGCTTCCTTATCAATACCTGTCACACGGCCATCGCTATTCGTGTTGCACCAGGGTATAAAAATTGATGTTGGTTCTCTCCCCAAGCGTCTTTTATGCATATATGCTCATCAACTACACCAACCAAAACCTTGGAGAGTTGAGTACTTTTTACTCGGAAACCTTTATTATCAAAGTCTTGAGAGACTATTTCATATCCATTCTGTTTCAGATCGTTAAACTGCATTCTTGTTCCATCAGGATTTCCCGGGACATAAATATCATCCATATTGTGTAAATTGATAAATATAGCATCACCAGCAGATGCTGTATAAACACTCTCAACTTAACCATCTGAGTTCTTGGTTTCAATTTTCTCATTTCCTTTGGCTTTACGCACAAGTGTCTCTGAAGATTTACGCGCATTGACTGCAGGAGAAAAATCTAATGTACTTGTATCCAAAACTTTATGAGAAAAACCATCAGGTGAAATAATCACTTCACAATCCGACATAACAAACATCCCTCGCTTTTAATTGTGGGGAATACCTTACCATAGATTATTTGTTATGTCAAATATTTACGATTGATATCAAATCTAAAAGAACTAACCGCGGCCCAATTGCTTAGAACGCTCCACGGCGTTTTCTAAAGCGCGCTTCATGAGATCTTTAAGCTCACCCTCATCCATAAGAATAGATAAAGCGGCCTCTGTCGTGCCACCAGGGCTGGTGACATTCGCACGCAACTCTGCGGCACCTATATTCTCATCATGATCCATAAGTGCGCCAGAACCAATGAGCGTACGGCGTGCAATCAACATTGAAAGATCTTCTGGCAGGCCCAATTCTTTGCCAACTTCACCCATCACCTCTGCAAGCAAAAAGGCATAGGCAGGCCCCGAGCCAGACACGGCTGTGACGGTATGCATCAAATCCTCTTTCTCAATCCAATACATATCTCCCACAGATGAGAGAAGCGCGTCAGCCAAATCTTTTTGTTCTGGTGATACACGCACATTGGCATAGCCGACTGTCACGCCACGCTGAACCAAAGCTGGTGTATTGGGCATTGTTCTGATAATGGGCTGTTTTGTTCCAAAGAGTGCAGCAAACGTCGAGGCCGGAATACCGGCAGCAATTGAAATAATCAATGCTTCTTGAGGCACAACTTTAAAGGCTTCCGAACAGTCCTCAAAGACCTGGCGCAGCATCTGTGGTTTCACAGCAAACATGTAGATGTCTGCAGCTGGAATATCTTCTGGCTCAGTAATATGAACGTCACCATCTCTCAGTTCAATATCTGTAACAAGTGGATCGTAAATCGTCACATGTGATAAATCGCTATTTATCCAACCATGGTAAAAAGCTTGTCCCATATTTCCGCAACCAATGAGGCATAGTGATGTCATTTTACTTCTTCTTTGTTTTCTTAGTTGCAGTTGTCTTCTTGGGTTTTGCAACCGCTTTTTTCTTTGGCTCTTTACCCTCAAGAGCGTCTAAACGCTTTGCAAGCTTTTGATTTTCTAAACGTGCTTTCTTGGCCATTTCTTCAATGATTTCAAACTCATCACGCGGAACAAAGTCCATCTCAGCAACGAACTTATTGATGTGAGAACGCACCTCATCTTTGATGTGAGTACGAAAGCCCTGAAATGCACTGAATGCCCCAGTGGCCATGCGTGCAAAATCATCCATGACTTTGCCTGAGAATTGTGGATCAAAAGAAAAACCTTTGAAAGCACTCTCATTGTCATAGTTTTTCTGATCGTCATCTGATTTTTGAGACTGCGTCATACTCTTTCCTCTTATGGTATATTTTCATTCATTTATGAGTTTATGTTATTCCTCAATTGACCGCAAGGGGTTGCTTTATAGTCATGTTCATGAGTAGAGTTAGTCATGACCTATGTTGTTCCACACTTTGATCCAGTTGCTCTGAGTTTTGGTGCTTTTGCAATTCGTTGGTACTCCTTAGCTTATATCTTTGGGTTTTTAGGTGCATGGGGCTACATACAATATCTTTTATCCCTTTATCCCAAATATCAAAAACCCATGACACGTCTTCAATTGGATGACAGTGTCTTTTGGATGATTCTGGGTGTGATCTTGGGTGGACGTTTCGGTTATGTC
This sequence comes from Alphaproteobacteria bacterium, assembly GCA_964231155.1. Classification (GTDB taxonomy): domain Bacteria; phylum Pseudomonadota; class Alphaproteobacteria; order Micavibrionales; family SZUA-601; genus CAXRKA01. The sequence continues at coordinate 8,150 of CAXRKA010000027.1, forward strand.
CTTTTTTACAATACAAGTCATTTTCTGAGCAATCCTCTTGAGATTTTTAAGATTTGGCAAGGTGGTATGGCTTTTCATGGCGGTGCTGTTGGTGTATTAATCGTCTGCTGGCTCGTTTCTTACTTTAAAGGCATTCAATTACGCACATTGGGGGATCTCATCTGCGCAGCCACACCTATTGGCCTCCTCTTGGGACGGATAGCAAATTTTGTGAACGGTGAGCTTTATGGACGCCCCACAGTTGTAGAGTGGGGCTTTATCTTCCAACATGTTGATCAACAACCACGACATCCCAGTCAATTGTACGAAGCCGGGCTTGAGGGTTTTGGCTTGCTCATCCTTCTTGGACTTGTCATGCACATTCCCAATTTGAGACGGATCAATGGTTTAACAGCAGGCATCTTCTTTACGCTTTATGGATTTATCCGCTACTTTATTGAATTTGTTCGTGAACCCGATGCACATATAGGTTTATTGTGGAATGGCCTTTCAATGGGACAAATCTTATCTCTACCCATGATCGCTTTTGGTTTATGTGTTATGATTTACTCCATTTGGAAACGTGACCCCCATCATGCCTAAACCTTCTCAAAGCGATCAAAAACAATCACTGTCTCTTCAAGAAACACTTGACCATCTGCTCAAAACAGAAGGGTATGTTTCATTGAAGACATTTATGCGGCTTTGTCTTCTGCACCCCACAGATGGTTATTACACCTCCAAAAACCATATTATTGGCCAACGTGGTGATTTTGTCACAGCCCCTGAAGTCTCTCAGCTTTTTGGAGAGATTATAGCCATTTGGGCTGTGCACCAATGGCAAGAATTGGGCTCACCTAAAAAATTTGCTCTTGTTGAAGCCGGGCCTGGACAAGGCACCTTGATGGATGATGTGTTGCGAACATCAGAAGTTGATCCTGGCTTTATCAAAGCGGCTAATATTCATTGCATTGAGATCAATCCATCGCTCAAAGAAACACAAAAGACTGTTTTTAAAAAATATAAACTTACACCGCACTATCATGAAGATATCTATTCCCTCAAGAGCATCCGTGAACCTGTAATATTTATTGCCAATGAGTTTTATGACACCTTCCCCATACAGCACTTCAAAAAAGATAATGGCGTATGGCAAGAGATTGTGATTACCAAGGATCAATCGGAGAAATTGGTGCCATCAACAACACAAACAGATGACTCAGCAAGCCTATCACAGCTTTACCCTTGGGCTTTTGAAAGTGATAAGGCAGAGATTTCCACGGAAAGCTTGATACAGCATGAACATCTACTCTCACTACTAAGAAAGAATGGTGGCGCAGCTTTGATTATTGATTACGGTTCTTATCAACAAAACAATGGATACACTTTGCAAGCCATTCATAATCAAAAGAAATCTGACCTTCTAGAAGAACTGGGAAATAGTGATTTGACAGCACATGTCAATTTTGACCATCTTAAAAAAATTACAGATGCCCCATTTTGTCACATCGAAACACAAGCTGCATTTCTTAAGCGCTATGGCATTCAACTGCGACTCCGGCGCCTATTTGAAAGTCCAGATATTATGAGAAAAAATACACTGAAAAACGGATACCACCGGTTGATTGATGAAGACCAAATGGGTAATCTGTTTAAGACATTACACTGTGCTTACCCCATTCCAAAATAAAGGTATACAATGTCCCATAACATTGCGCCCTTTACATTCTTTACAAGCTCGATGATCAAATCTGGTCATGCTTTTTTTGCACGTGGTGGTGGCGTGAGTGAAGGTGCTTTTGAAAGCTTAAATTTCGTGCGCGGTGACGGTGAGACAATAGAGAATATTGATCAAAATATTCAACGCGCCAATGAATTTTCTGGCCTTGATTTATCAAAACTCACCGTTCTTCATCAACAATGTGCTGAAGAGGTTATTGTCAATCCTGATCCAAACCGTGGCGAACTCCAAGGCGATGCCATCGTAACAAGCAATAAAGGACAAGCCATCGGCATTATCACAGCCGATTGTCTGCCTATTCTACTGGAAGATTCTGACGCTGGTGTGATTGGTGCCTGTCATGGCTCATGGAATGGCGTTTTAAATAGCGTTGTTACAAACACCATAGAGGCTATGGTAGAATTGGGTGCAACACCGAAAAAGATTGTGGCTGTGGTTGGGCCTTGCATCCATCAAGAAAGCTATGAAATAGGCTCAGAGATCTTTGAAAAGTTTTGTGCACAAGATGCCGACTATGAACGCTTCTTTACTGAACCACATGATGAGGATGGTCGCCGCTATTTTAATTTAAGAGGCCTCGCCAAATCTCAAATGACCAGTATGGGCATGAAACGCATTGATGATATCAATATGAACACCTATACGCTGCCCTCACTTTTCTTTTCTCATCGCCGTAATACACATGAGAATATTAAAGGTCACGGTGACCAGTTATCTGTTATTATCCAAAGCTAGAGATACAAGGAGATAAGATATGCCGAGCCCAGACAAAAAGAAGCCTAAATTGATTTCGGGCACAGGAAATCCAGCTCTCACAGAACGTATTGCTGAATACTGCAATCTCAATATTGTACAAACTGAAGAACGCCACTTCAGTGATGGTGAATTTTATATCCGCATCAATGAAGATGTTCGAGGAAGTGATGTTTTTATTATCCAACCCACATGCCAACCTGGTGAAAAGAACTTGATGGAGCTTCTGATCACGATCGACGCTCTTAAGCGTGGATCAGCCGGACGCATCACAGCCGTTATTCCTTACTACGGTTATGCACGCCAAGATCGGAAAACAGCATCCCGCACGCCTATCACAGCAAAGCTTGTGGCCAATCTCATTACAACAGCTGGCGCTGATCGTGTTCTAACCATGGATCTTCATGCCAAACAAATTCAAGGTTTCTTTGATATTCCGATTGACGATATGTTTGCTCGCCCTGTGTTTATTGCTGATTTAAAAGACCGCTATCCAGAGGATGATTTTATTATTGTTTCTCCTGATGTTGGTGGTGTTGTACGCGCACGTTCTTTGGCAAAATATATTGATGCAAACCTTGCAATCATTGATAAAAGACGGCCAGGACCCAATCAAGCTCAGGTTATGAATGTGATCGGCGATGTCACTGGGAAAAACTGTGTTTTGGTCGATGATATGACGGATACAGCCGGCACTTTATGCAAGGCTGCCGATGCGCTCATGGAAAAAGGTGCCAAATCTGTCACAGCCTATTGTAGCCATGGCTTATTGACTGGGGATGCAAAAGATAAAATCATGCAATCAGCACTTGAAAATCTAACAATTACAGATAGTATAGCGCCTAGTGATTCGATACTGAGTTGCCCCAAGATACGGGTGATTAGCATTGCGCCACTACTCGGAGATGCCATTTTGCGCATTCACAATGAGCAATCTGTATCATCTCTGTTTGACTACGGTGACGACGGCACCCCTGGAGGCCGTGTCCAATTGATAAACACATAGGAGCTAAGTATGTCTAAACACATCACTTTACAAGCGACGCCAAGAGAGAGCGGTTCTAAGGGGAAAGCGCGCGCTGCACGTCGTAATGGTTTTGTACCTGCCGTTATTTACGGTGATAATAAATCCCCTGTTACAATTTCTTTGAACCCAATTGAATTGATTAAGACACTTCAAAAGGGTCAACTGTTCACACATGTTTGTGACCTGAATGTTGACAAAGAAAAACACACAGTTCTAGCACGTGATGTACAATATCACCCTGTGACAGATCAACCTATGCACGTTGATTTTCTACGCGTTACAGATAAAACACGTATTACTGCTGATGTCCCTGTAAGCGTCATTAATGAGAAAGAAGCCCCTGGCCTACAAACTGGTGGTATCTTGAACCTTGTTCGCCGTCGTGTTGAAGTTTCATGCCGTGCGAACAACATCCCAGAGAACATTGAAGCTGATATTACAGGTCTAGAAATGAACGACTCATTGAAGATGAGCGACATTACATTGCCTGAAGGTGTTCAGCCGACAATCACAGATCGTGACTTCACAATTCTAACAATTGCAGCACCAGCTAAGATTGTTGAAGAAGTCGAAGAGCCTGTTGAAGAAGGTTTCCAAGAAGCTGAAGTTATCGGTGAAAGTTCTGATGACGCCGCTGAAGGCGATGCCGAAGCAGCAGCTGAAGAGTAATTAAGATTAAGAAAAAGCCCTGTCCAATCGATAGGGCTTTTGTCATTTTGGCCATCATTAAAAGCGTTAGGATCAACACGTGTGGATTATAGCTGGACTTGGTAATCCTGGATCAGATTATGCTCAACATCGTCATAATGTTGGCTTTATGGCCATTGATGCCATCTATCAAGAATACAGCAATGATTTTAAACCGAGCTGGGCCAAAAAATATAAATCACAGATCAATACAGGCGTTATAGGTGATGAAAAAGTCATCCTGATGAAACCACAAACCTATATGAATTTATCTGGTGAAGCCGTTCAAGCCGCAGCAAGCTTTTATAAAATACCCCCCTCTCATATTATTGCCATCCATGATGAGCTGGATCTTGAGCCAGGGCAATGCCGTGTTAAAAAAGGTGGCGGTGCAGGTGGTCATAATGGTTTGCGGTCTATTGATCAACACTTAGGCAAAGAGTATTGGCGCATTCGTGTCGGTATTGGTCACCCTGGTGATAAAGATAAAGTCCATGACTATGTTCTCAATAACTTCAGAAAATCAGATGACGTTTGGCTAGAGACATTGCTTGACAAACTTGCTCAGAATATTGGCTTTATGTTTGATGACAAACCCGCTGAGCTTATGAATAAAATATCAATTGCTATACAAAAGGATCAAACTGATGGGGTTTAATTGTGGAATTGTTGGCTTGCCCAACGTTGGTAAATCAACACTCTTTAACGCGCTGACAGAAACAGCTGCTGCACAG
>CAXRKA010000028.1:0-7887 GCA_964231155.1 Alphaproteobacteria bacterium
CGGACATTACGTGACTTGCGTTGATAAAGATCCGGCAAAAATAGATATGCTCAACAATGGTGAGATCCCTATCTATGAACCAGGCCTATCAAAGCTGGTCCGAAAAAACAAATCCCTAAAACGTCTAGATTTCACGACAAATCTCAAAGAAGCTATCAAAGAAACTGAAGCGATCTTTATTGCTGTGGGCACACCAACGGCTGCAGATGGTGTAAGTGCGGATTTGTCGGCTGTTTATGCTGTTGCACGAGAAATCGCTGAGCATCTTGACCACTATGCCGTCATTGTCACCAAATCAACCGTGCCGATTGGAACCAATCTTGAGATACAAAGAATTATATCAGAGATTAATCCTGATCTTGAGTTTGACATTGCCTCTAACCCTGAATTCTTGAGAGAAGGTAATGCTATTGGTGATTTCCTAGAGCCTGATCGCGTTGTTGTTGGCATTACCTCTGATCATGCACGTTTTATCATGGGGCAGCTTTACTCTCCATTGCGCGAGAACGGTACACCGATCCTTATGACCACACCGCAAAGTGCAGAGCTTATTAAATATGCCTCTAATGCTTTCTTGGCGACCAAGATATCCTTCATCAACCAAATGGCTGATTTATGTGAGGTCGTTGACGGAGATATAGATGATATTGCCGTTGGTATTGGCCTTGATAAACGTATTGGCTCACAATTCTTACGTGCCGGGCCTGGTTATGGTGGCTCATGCTTTCCCAAAGATACACGTGCACTGACCAAAACAGGGGATGATGTGAATATGCCCATCACAATCATTGAAGAGGTGATTAATGTCAACGTACGCCGTAAACAATCTATGGCCGAACGTATAAAAATAGCGCTTGGTGGTGACGTTAAAGATAAAAAAATTGGTATTCTTGGTGTTGCCTTTAAACCCAATACAGATGATATGCGTGACTCCCCTGCTCTAGATATTCTCCCTAAGCTGGTTGAATGGGGGGCTGATGTTCATGCCTATGATCCTGTGGCGATGAAGGAGGCCAAACACTTAATGAAAGATGGCATAAAATGGTGCGATTTTAGAGATCAAGTGATTAAAGACGCTGATTGCATTGCCCTTGTTACAGAATGGGAAGAATTTTTAGATCTTGATATGATTGCTATTAAAGAACTCATGAAACATCCCATCTGGATTGATTTGAGAAATGCCTATGAAACTGATGACTTTAAGAACCTAGGCTTTAATTATCACTCCATTGGAAGAATGCCAATACTGAATTATAAGAACGCAGATCAACTCCAAAACGAATTGAAAAAGAAAGCGTAAACTATGAGCTATAATTTTGATCCTTCTATCCTCAGAGAATATGATATACGCGGCATTGTTGGCGAAACACTCACTGAAGATGATGCCTATGCTGTTGGTCGCTCCTTTGCAACGATTATAGCCAAGCGTAACGGAAGCAAAGTTGGTGTTTGTTATGATGGCAGACATTCTTCCCCTGGACTTTCAAATGCTCTGATTAAAGGCCTCACTGAAGGCGGAATGACTGTTGAGAATTATGGCGTTGGCCCAACACCCCTATCTTATTACGCCCTTGAAAACCGTGATTTAGACGGTGCTATTGCGATCACAGGCTCTCATAACCCACCGGAGTACAATGGCATTAAACTCTCCCTTAAAGGTGAAGCCGTTTACGGTGATCGCATTCAAGAGATTGGACGTCTAGCTGCTAACGATGGCTGGATCACAGGTGAAGGTGAGGCCACTGAAATCAATATTTACGAAGACTATACAGACCGCCTTGCTCAAGATTGCACACTGCCTGCTGACAGCACAATGAAGGTCGCTTGGGATGCAGGGAACGGTGCAGCTGGTGCTGTTCTTAAGATGCTGACGGATAAGTTACCGGGCGAGCACATTTTATTGTTTGAAGATGTTGATGGAGATTTCCCCAATCATCATCCAGATCCTCAAGTTGAAGCCAACCTTGAAGACCTTAAAAGAGTTGTCAAAGAACATGGCTGTGATCTTGGTGTTGCCTTTGATGGTGATGGAGATCGTGCTGGTGTTATTGATCACAATTGTGAAATGATCGCTGGTGATCAATTGATCGCTCTTTACGCCAAAGAAGTGGCAAAGACCATTGACAATCCTATGGTTATTTTTGACGTAAAATGCTCACAAGCGGTTATACAAAAAAGTAAAGAGTGGAATTGCAACCCTATTATTTGGAAAACAGGTCATTCATTGATCAAAGCCAAATTAAAAGAAACGCAAGCCCCTATCGGTGGTGAACTCAGCGGCCATATTTACTTTAATGATCACTTCTATGGACATGATGATGGCCTGTATTGTGCTGTACGCATCATGAATATTGTTCATAAAGATGGTGCATTGTCTGAAATCAAAAAAGCCTTCCCACCGTCTTACGCTACACCAGAAATCCGCTTTGACGTCCCAGAAGAACGTAAGTTCCAAATTATTGAAGATATCAAATCTATTCTTAATGCGGACTCATCCGGCACCTATTCAGTATTAGATGTTGATGGTGCACGTGTCACTACAGTAGATGGCTGGTTCCTTATCCGCGCATCAAACACGCAAAACGCGCTCTCTCTCCGCTTAGAAGGCGTCAATGAGAACAGCCTATTTAATTTGAAATCAGAACTGTCTTCATTGCTTAAAAAAACCAATACAGATATCCCGCAAGCACTCAAGGCCTAGAACCACATATTAGCTTATGTCAATTTAGATTGATTTTGTATCGATTCTTAGGCATAGTATTCTCAAATATGATGGTAAGTAATAATAATAATAAACGTTTCACTGCAGGGTTATCCTTAAATGGTGGGGGTATGCACTATCACTTTACAATCGTCATGTTGCTGCTTCTTGAAAAGAAGCTGAAAGAGCCTCTTTACAAATATTTTGATATTATCGCAGGCACATCTGCAGGTGCTATTCTTTTAGGCTTTACGATGCCACATTCTGATGATCCATCGAAGCCCATGCTGACCATGGAAGATTATATTCACTTCAATCTTTCATGCTATGGTAATGAAAATAAGAGTGAAGCTGATCGTATATTTACACCACTTCCTCTCAAAACCATCAATATGATTCAAGGAGGCCCTATCTATGATGGCGACGTTCTTGAAGACATCATGAAGCACCATATGGGCAATCGAACTGTGAATGATGCATTGACAAACGTCCTGATACCATTAATCAACAGTTCTAATGAGGCGATTTTTATCAAAAACCGTGCCCTCATTGAAAAAACGCATGGCCATACATTTTATAATTTCTACCTTCATGATATTATCCGTGCGGCCACTGCTGCACGCTACTTTTTTAAACCGAAGAAGCTATGCTCTTTGCCTGACATTAATGGCAATACCTACTCTGACATTATGTTTGATGCGGGTCTCAATTATAACAATCCTTCATCTGTGATGTTGAGTGATATGGATGTTTTTAAGAAAGACAACGAAACACCAATGGTCATTAATATCGGCTTTTCAAAAGTGCGGCGCTACAAGCCATCAGGCCATCTGGTTCGAGAACTAGTGGCCATCAATGAGATGGCTATGGATTGCTCAACGAATGCTGTGAAACAAGAGCTGCGCCGGCGTGAATCACGTGGTGAAATTGAATATTATGATCTAACAGATATTTTTGATCCTGAAGCTTATGCAAAAAACATCGATCCAGAAGAAGGACACCAGGAATATGGATTTTATGGGCATTTGGGTAATACGGATCGTGCACATCTTGATTTCCTGAAAGAGCGTGCCTACCAAACCTTCCAAAGCAAACTTGATCTCATAGATAAGCTTGTCAATCGACTAGAAACCGAGCGGCTTCTTCGTGAACAAGAAAACGATGCGCGTATTATTACTGAAAAAGAGAAAATTGAGTCGTTCTCTAGCGGACAAGCCCATCAAAACAGATTTTCACAACCTAAGCTTTAGCCAAGGCTTTGCATGGCCTTTTTTAAGCGACTTGCTGCTTCTCCAAGAGTTTCAATATCAAGCGCGTAACTTGCACGTACATAAGGTGAGCAACCAAAGGCTGTACCTGGAACAATAGCCACCTTAAAATCTTCCAAGATATAATCAGCGAAATCGAGATCTGTCTCTATTGTTTTACCTGAAGCTGTTGTTTTACCAATAGCGCCAGAACAATTAATATAAGCATAGAATGCTCCATCAGGCACCCTCACAGACAAACCTTCAATAGCATTGATGTTATTGATGAATGAGTCTCTACGCTGTTCAAAAATACCACGCATTCTCTCAATATCCTCTTTAGGCCCGTTCATCGCTGCCAAGGCTGCATGCTGAGAAATAGAGGCCGGGTTAGATGTGCTTTGGCTTTGGAGCTTTGACATAGCACGCATCAATTCTTTTGGACCACCGGCAAAACCAATACGCCATCCCGTCATAGCGTAGGCCTTAGAAACACCGTTAACAGTCAAGACACGATGGATCAATGTCGGCTCAATCTCTGCAATTGTTTTATAAGACTGCCCTGTGTAGTTCAAATATTCATAGATATCATCACTGATCACATAAACGTGATTATGTGCCTTAATAACGCCCGCAATGGCTTCCAACTCACCTTGGCTATAAACCGCCCCTGTTGGATTACTGGGTGAGTTTAATACCAACCATTTTGTCTTCTGCGTAATTGCTGCTTTTAGTTTTTCTGCTGTGAGCTTAAAGCCGTCTTTTTCTGTTGTTTCAACAATTACAGGCGTACCACCTGCAACCTCAACCATAGACGGATAAGACACCCAGTACGGTGATGGAATAATAACCTCATCCCCTTTATCAACTGAGGCTTGGAACGCATTAAATAAAAGTGGCTTAGCCCCCGTCCCCACCACAATTTGTTCTGGTGTATACTCTAGATTATTATCACGCTTAAATTTCTCAATGATAGATGCCTTTAAATCAGGCATCCCATCAACGGCTGTATATTTCGTATGTCCATCCTCAATGGCCTTAATACCACCAGCTTTTGCATAGTCTGGGGTGTCAAAATCCGGCTCACCGACTGAGAGATTAATCACATCTTCACCAGCAGCCTTCATGGCTTTGGCTTTAGACGACAGAGAGAGTGTTGGGGATGGCTTGAGTTTTGTGACACGATCAACAAGTAAGCTCATATTTAATTCTCCTTACGTCTATATTTTCCACTTACGAATGGCATCCATTTTTAAAGGGGTTTTATAATCTGGGCAATGTCTATCCATGAACGACTTTATGGGGGCCAGTTCAGGCGTTTGTATTGATTGATCAAACCAATGAATACAATGCTGCATATAATCCAAGAATATCTCACGATATTTTTGAACAACAATACGGGTGAAGTTCCCCATATTCTTACAGTGCCTTTGAGCCGAGAGAACATTCATATGATAGATAAAGTCTTGAGCATCAAAAGCCCCTTTCATAGCATCTAGATAGCGCTGAAGAGCCTTTTCTCTGATTTTAGGTTCAAGATCACGACGATCATCTTCCAAGAGTGTCATGACATCATAAGCTGGCGAAGTAATCACACCATCCTGGAAATCAATAACTCCCACGTGCTCAATACCTTGAGCGTCCGGACGATCAATCAAGTTGGGCGCATGATAATCAATCATAGAAAGTGTTTCAAAACCAAGTTCTGGAAGTGAGTCCAACTGTTTTGACCATAGTGCCATAAATTCTGATGTGATATCTGGTGGAGTCTCATGGCCATGATACGCCGGGTAATACCAATCCGTAAAAGATGGCAGCTCCCATTTATACCATTCAATATCATTCATTAACTGTGGCTTGAGTTTAGACACATCAATGTTTTGATGAAGATGGATAAGAACATCCATAGCTTTTAAAATGTAAGGTTCTTTATCCTCACCTTGATCAAAAAGATCGGCATAACAACGGTCACCCAAGTGCTCAATAATGCTAAAGCCCTTATCAAGATTGAGGGCATAGAAGTCTGGTGTCTTAAGACCTACAGCTTTTAGAGCATCACCAATAAGAATAAATTCTCTGAGCTTTAAAAAAGCAAAAGGCATATCCATCATTAATGCACGATCGCCGTTTGATTTTGTTAATTCAAAGTAACGCCTGGACCCTGCATCTTCAGATAACGGTTTGATCTCTGCATCTCCCCAGCCTGACTCATTGATAAAGGCTAGACGCTCGTCATCGCGCTCAGGTGGTATATCTTTTACAAAAGCTTTTTCAGTCATAACAAAACAATCAATAAATGATTTCTGGGCTTCTGCCAAGTCTATTGAGACAGAAAACAAAAGTCTATGGCAATTGCTGTAAATATCGCATGTTCAGCTTGTATAATGCGCTCCTATTGTGTAAAAATTTGATCAAATACGAGATACGTTTGATATGCCGCCATCCAAAAATAAAAAAATAACAAAAAAAGCGCCTAAAAGACGTGTAAAAACAACGCGTCCACGCTCAAAAAAAACAACTCAAAACCAAAAATCAACTTTTCGTTTCATTCTAAAATGGGGCTTCTTAGCTGGATTTTGGGGATTAATTTTTGTTGCTATTGCAATTGCATGGCTATCTTACGATCTTCCCGACATCAAATCTGCTGTAAAATTTGACGATAAACGCCCAACCATTATTGTTCTAGCAGCCAATGGTGATGAACTGGCCCGTTATGGTGACATGCAATCATTGCCCATCAAACTTGAAGCCATCTCTCCGTATCTTAAGAACGCTGTGATCGCTATTGAAGATCACCGCTTTTATCAGCATTTTGGTATTGATCCTGTTGGATTAGCCCGCGCTATGGTTACCAATTTTCAGGCTGGCCGCATTGTTCAAGGTGGCTCGACAATCACGCAGCAACTCGCCAAAAACCTTTTTCTAACACCACAACGCACACTGACACGGAAAGCTAAAGAAGCACTTCTAGCCCTTTATCTTGAAAACAGATATACAAAGGACGAGATTTTTGCTGCCTATCTTAATCGTGTTTACCTTGGTGCAGGAACCTATGGTGTCGAAGCAGCGGCCAATAACTATTTCAAAAAGTCAGCCGCTGAACTTGATTTGGTTGAAAGTGCTATTATTGCAGGCTTATTAAAAGCACCCTCTCGCTATGCACCATCCAATGACCCTGAGCTCACGAAGAAGCGTACAACTGTTGTGCTCAAAGCCATGCTCAATGCCGGGTACATTTCTGAAGAACAAGCCAACAATGAGATTATCATCCCTGATGTTGCTAAAAACACCAAGAGGAGCTATGGCGGGCGCTATTTTGCGGATTGGGTGATGGAAGAAATGCGTTCCTATGTAGAAAACACAAAGCAAGATCTTATTGTTCAAACAACATTAAACCCTGAATACCAAAGCTATCTGAACCGACAAATCAATCTCACACTGGATGATTTATCTGAAAATCGCGATGCCCAACAAGGCGCAGGCATCATCATGAGCCATGATGGTGCTGTCTATGCGCTTGTTGGAGGTAGGGATTATAGTGAAAGCCAATTCAATCGTGCCACACAAGCAAAACGCCAACCAGGCTCTGCTTTCAAGCCCATTATCTATCTAACCATGATGCAAAATGGCTATGATCCCACAGATACAATCTTGGATATGCCCGTACAGATTGAAGAATATCGCCCCACGAACTTTAAAGACAAGTACCGTGGTGAAATGAGCCTACAAAAAGCTATGGCCCTCTCCACCAATACTGTCGCCGTTATGGCCCTTCATCATATTGGTATTCCAGCCGTTAAAGATACAGCTCTTCAATTGGGCATTACAGAGCGTTTAAATTATGACTTGAGTCTTGCATTAGGGACTAGTGAAACAGATCTTATGAACCTCACATCTGTTTATGCCATTTTTGCCCATGGTGGAAGATCGGAAGAGCGT
>CAXRKA010000029.1:0-3114 GCA_964231155.1 Alphaproteobacteria bacterium
AGAGCCAAATTCTTGCTATAAAATCACACAAAATCGAGTAAAAACAATATGTTAATATTCTTTAAGAATAAATTTAATTATTTATTGCTTATAATATTTCTCCACGCTATAGTCGTGACGCAGTTTTAGTGCAAAAACCACTTGCAGTATATTTACATAATGCTAAGATGTGGTTGTCAATTTTAGTCAACAACACAACAAAAGGTAAAACAAATGACTAACAAAAAAACTGAAGAAGTGATGACTAAGAAAAAAACCGAAGAAGTAAAGCAAAAAGCTAGGATCATCACTGACTTTGAGCATGCAAAAGTTATCGAAGCTCGTATAGCAGATGAAAACAGACGCATGAAGGTTGGTGGCAATAGCACAGGCCTCAGCTTCAACCCTAAAAATAACTGGAACTAATATAGACCCGTTATTTTAATCATATGATGAAGGCCTTGTTTTCACAGGGCCTTTTGCATTTCTGGAATAGATTATTTTATACATTAAGCATCATCAGACGATGGTGCTTTTTTGTTTTTGATCACAGCGCCTGCCATCACCTGTTTCAGCTCATCAAGAACTTCTGGCGAAATGGATTTGATATGATAGTCGTGCTGAGGATAAGGAATTTGAATGCCATTATCCCTAAACTTATGCCAGATACGCTTATAGATACTGCTGCGAACTGTTTGAATACCGTTCACTGGATCACGAATCCAGCAGCGTGCTTCTAAATCAACAGAGCTGTCACCAAATTCGATAATCAAAACATTAGGCTTGGGGGGTTGAATAACACGTGGCTCTTCATTCACAGCCTCTTCCATTAGTTCCAAAGCTTTATCAAGATCACTATCATATGAGATGCCAACAGGAACATGGATACGCACATTATTATCTGAATGTGACCAGTTCTCCACCTTGTCTGTAATCAATAACTCATTAGGCACAAGATGTTCTTTACCGTCACGAGTAATAATAGAAACATAGCGAGATCCTAATGATTGCACCCAACCATAGGTGCCTAAATCATCAATTGCGATCACATCACCCGGCTTAATGGAGCGGTCTAGAAGGAGAATAATACCTGAGATATAGTTGGAGAACACCTTCTGCAAACCAAAACCTAAACCCAAACCAGCCGCACCAGAAAAGACTGTCAGGGTTGTTAGATCGAGGCCAATGATATTCATCCCCATGAAGGCCGCTATTGTAAAAAGAATGATCTTGGTCAGCTTTGAGAGCAACACCTTGACTGATGGTGTTAAATCATCAATTTGGCGGATAAAACGCTCGGCCGATTTTGCCATGAGGTTGGCCACCCATAAGAAGACCCCAATGGACAAGGCGCCCTTAATTACACCCAGCAAACTGATGGATGTATCACCAACCGTGTATTCAAACTCATTGAGCGCACCAATAAATGGATCCCAATACCCTAAGATCTGAAGCGCCGCAATAGCCCATAATGCGGTTGTAGTGATACGAAAGATACGCCGTGAACGAATAAAAGATGTGACAATACCGATGAGAAGCCAGGCAATAAAGAGCTTCATCATGATATAGCTAAATGTATTGGTAAAGCCCAGGGCATTTGATAAAAGAATATAAACAAAGAGAGACACGATAACCGTAATCGGGAAAACCGCCCTCCGGATCACGATGACTGGACGGATCAACCAACGTGATGATAAAGGTGACTCTTCAACGTAAGTCCGCAATCTTTTACGAACATACTGAGCCAGAAACTTGGCTAAAATCATGGCGAGTGAGAGCCAGACAAGCTGAGAAAAGAGCTGCCAACTCAAATAAGCGCCTCCTGTCTCAAACAATGTTGAGACATATTCGACACCTTGTTGGTAAATTTCTGCTTCTTCCATGAATGTATCTTATGCTTTCTTATTGTTCTTTATACGTGGATTCTAAATGAACTTCAATAACAGGGCTTCATATTGTTGAAGAACATCATCCCATCTGAAATGCTCAACGTGATTACGCATTGAAACCGCACGTGCCGCAGCCAACTCTTCTTCATCTTGCAAAAACCCTTTAAGATGCTCGGCCAGTTCTTCTTTATCACCAAAATACACAGCCCCCTCTTTAGCCACCCAACGGTTAAAAGGGTTGTCATGGGCAATAATAGGGTTGCCTGCGGCAATTCCCTCAACTAGAGAGGGGTTCGTCCCGCCGACAGAATGTCCATGAATATAGGTTCGACAATAATATCTCAGTGTCCGAACAATCTCTTGATCATAGATTGCGCCAAGAAAACGAACATCTTGCCCCTCAAAAGATCGGAGTTTTTTATGATAGTTTATATCTTTGCTCAGATTGCCCAATACAACCAACGGCATATCTTTAGGGGCACTCTCTGACCATGATTGAACGATATCCAGAATGTTATTCTCAGGAACCAATCGCGCTATAACCAGACCATATTGATCTGCTTTAATATCATAGTTTTTTAAATGCTTTTCATCAGTGTTGTTTTCGTTCACCGACGCCCCACCATAAGGGATCATTGTAATTTTATCTGATTTCGAGTGACGTTCTAAGTGTTTTTGAATATCTGGGTGATCAGCGACCATGTGATGTGCTATACGTGACCCCAAAAGCTCATTGATATAAAACCAGATTTTGACATACCACGGCCATTTTGCACGCTTCCACTCAATGCCGTCCATATTCATAATGATGGCATGACCTGGTGAGAAAATACGGTTCAAGATATTAAAAATAGCCGTATTATATCCGAGAACGAGACAAATGCCCTTTCGTCTTTTGGCATGCCAAATCGCTTTAAAATCATAAATGATGGATGTGATATAGCCCCGGCTCTTGACTGGCACAATGACAAGGTGAATGCCTTGCCAATCTTCTGTGTAAATTTTTTGGTCAAAAACATCCACGGCCTGCTCTTCACAATAGACAGTGACATCCCAACCTTTGTCTTTTAGGTAAAGAGCCAAATACTCAGCAAAGGTTTCAAAACCACCATATTTTGCTGGAATACCGCGTGTTCCAAGAATATGGATTTGACGTGATTTCATAAACAACTCTATTGAAGTCTTGTTAACGGATTGTACTTAGACTTTGTAGATATAAAGAATAGTTAGCGTTCATAAAGAAAAG
>CAXRKA010000030.1:0-5576 GCA_964231155.1 Alphaproteobacteria bacterium
ATGATCCTTGTTTAAAGTGGTAATTTACCTGCCATTGAGGATAGCGATCAATGTCTTAAAAAGGCATAAACATTAGGCTGGAATACCAATGTGCTCACTAATATATTGCCAAACCCGTTCATCACCGTAGACCACCAGATAACCTTGACTGTTTTTGGAAAAACGTTGGCCATCAAGTGTCCTAATATACCCGCCAGCCCCTTCAATAATAGGCATAAAAGCAGCAATATCATAGAAACCATATTTGTCACCACAGAACGCACAATCCACCCAACCTGAAGCTACCTGAGCTGGCTTAGTTGAGCCTGCACAATGGAAAAAACCATTATCACGGCGCCATTTTTGGAAAAAATCAATGATATCGGGCTCAAAACGCAGAGGATTGGTTGTGCATGCAATCCACTGGTTTTCTGGAACATCTCGACGAATAGATACGTCTTCACCATTAAGCGTTGTTGGATATCCAGCGGCCCCAACCCAGCGACGCTTCATCGTTGGTTGATCACAAAACCCCATAACAAATTGATCGCCGCGCATTAAACCGATCAATGTAGCAAAGCCTGGGCTACCGGCAATAAAGGCCTTCGTACCATCAATGGGATCTAAAATCCACTGCCATTCAGCATCTGGATTAGTATGCCCAAACTCTTCGCCCAACACGCCGTCATTGGGTCTGTGCTCAGAGAGATACTCTCTGATTTTCTCTTCGATTATACGATCCGCAATAGTGACGGGCGATTGATCCGATTTATAATCAATGGGCAGTGCACTACAAAAGAAATCAAGGGCTATAGGGCGAGCAATATCAGCAAGGGCATGCCCACAATCAATTAACTCTTGTGGGCAATGTTCAATCTGGTTCATGTTATTGTCCTCTTGGCAATGGGGCTGGATTATCAGATAAGCTACGCAACCATTTGATCATATCGGCACGATCTTGCGTTTTTCTCAAACCAATGTAATTCATTTTTGTACCAGGTGCATAAACCTTAGGTTTCCAGAGATATTGGTTAAGTGACTCATAAGTCCATGTTCGGCCTTCAGCTTTGCGTTCATTGAAGATATCTGAATAAGCATAAGTATCATTGACACCTTGAATACGGTTCACAATATTCCAGAGGTTAGGCCCAACACGATTTGGACCACCCTTGTTAAAGGTATGACAGGCTGCACAAGCACGGGAAAGCTTTTCTCCTTTTTCAATATTAGCGCTAGCCAATAGAGCATCAATAAGTTCGGCCACTTGTGGTTTAGCCGGCGCATCCGAGCTTGCTGTTTCTAGAGCCGATGTATCAATGTCAATCACTGCCTTTTCAGGTACATCTGGATGAATAATCTTTTTTGAAATAAAGCCAGACAACATGGCTACAATGCCCGCAACAAGTACAGCTGCAAATATCTTATTCCATTCTAATTCATCCATGATTCATCCTTTAACCAAGTGTTATGTGCAAGACTATACTAAACAAAAATTTATTTAAAGAAGCCTTATAGAAATTCAACACAATAGCATTGATTGCGCTCATATAAGCATTCTTTAATCCTTAATGCTTAAAATAGAGTATCTTATTTATTTTTTGTTACACAAGAGGAGCCCGTAATGTCGAGCACTGATTCCAAAAAAGATCTGAAGTTATTTATTATTTCCTCCCTAACAGTTGTGAGCATTGTGGCATTTTTATTTGCTTTAACAGGCGCCATTCATGTCTCTGTGAAGCACAATATTGTGCATTCCATTACAAGTGCTACGCTTAAAGGTGATGTAAATGCACTCAAAGAAAGAACAGATTGGAATGCCTTGCGCGAGTCTATCAAACTTGACCTGGAAGAGCGCACACAATCAGAATATGCAAAAAGTGCAGGGCTCAACCTCAGCAAGAAGGAAATTCACAACCTTGTTGATTTCTATATTCGTCCAGAAAATGTACCTATGCTGTTTTATTACCATTCACAATTTGCCCCAGACATTCCTCCACGTGACTTTATTCGCAGCGCTAAAATGTTGGGCTTTAAAGAATTGGTGATGAATGTTGCTTACCCAGCACAAGACGATAGGCCCTGGATTGAGTCTCTAGAACCCGTTCAAATTGTGTTTCGCCTTGATAACTCATTTAAATGGCGCCTTGTCGATATGAATGCTCCCTTTTATGTGATTCCGCGCCAAGCACCTTTAATTGATCCTAGCACTGGCTCTATTAAACCGCTTGATAAAACAACCCTCAAAAAGCTTGCTAGAGAACGAATTCATGATCTGGAAAAAGAAATGATCCAGTCCAATTAAGTATTTAAAAAAAAAGCCACGATAAATATCGTGGCTTTTTTATATCTGTAAGAGAATAAATTATTAAGCAGATTGTCTTTCTGCTTCACCTTCTGTTGGATCACGCAGGACATAGCCGCGGCCCCAAACAGTTTCAATATAGTTCTGGCCATCTGTTGAGTCTGCAAGCTTTTTACGGAGCTTACAAATAAACACATCAATGATTTTCACCTCTGGCTCGTCCATACCGCCATAGAGGTGGTTCAAGAACATTTCTTTGGTCAATGTTGTGCCTTTACGCAATGAAAGAAGTTCAAGAATACCATATTCTTTACCAGTCAGATGCAATGGCTGACCATCGACTTCAACTGCGCGTGCGTCCAAATTAACGCTCAAGCGGCCTGTGTAAATGATGTTTTGTGAATGACCTTTAGAACGACGAACGATGGCTTGAATACGCGCCAAAAGCTCACGCTTATCAAATGGCTTAGTGAGGTAATCATCGGCACCAAAGCCAAGGCCTTTAATCTTGTTATCCAATTCCGTCAAACCAGAAAGAATAATAGTTGGTGTTTCCACACGTGCATCACGCAAACGGCGTAGAACCTCATAACCATCAATATCTGGAAGCATAATATCAAGCAGAATGATATCATAATCGTAGAGTTTACCAATCTCTAGACCATCTTCCCCTAAGTCGGTTGTATCGACAATAAACCCTTCATTCTTGAGCATCAGCTCAATACTTTTAGCGGTGGATGTATCATCTTCAACAAGTAAAACGCGCATAGTTTAGTTCCTTTATATATAAGTGTGATTTGTGCTCTCTGAGTCTTATTAAGAAAGGTTAATGAAAACGTTAACGAAAAGCAATACATAAAGGTTAATACATTAACTTTTTCACTTAAGCTGGTTTTAACCTGCATTTTTGACAATAATCTATGCTATAGTAAGCACTGTAATTGTTTTCTTAGTAGTCCAGATGATTGATATTGACACCCAAATAAAAAAACGTTTAGAAAAAATAACACCAATGACATACTTTGGTGAGGTTTCTGCCGTCTCCGGCATGATGGTTGAAGCCAAAGGCTTGTCTAACCATGTTTCGATTGGTGATCAATGTAAGCTGCACAAACAAAAGGGTGAAACCGTTCTAGGCGAAGTCGTCGGCGTCCAAGGTGAAAAAACCATGATTATGGTGTTTGGAAAGCTTGAGGGCATTGGCATTGGTTGCCGCGTTGACACACTCAATCGTAAAATGTGCATCAGCCCCAGTGATGGCTGGTTGGGCCGCGTGATTGATGGTCTTGGCAACCCCGCAGATGGAAAAGGTTCATTGCCCACTGGCAGCTATGATGTTCCGTTTCGTAATGAAGCCCCTCAAGCACAATATCGCCAAAGAATGGGCGGTAAGATAGATTTGGGCGTGCGCGGCCTCAATTCTTTCCTAACAATGTGCCAAGGCCAAAGAACCGGTATTTTCTCAGGCTCCGGTGTGGGTAAATCTATTCTTCTCTCCATGCTGGCTCGTTATACAAAAGCCGATGTTGTTGTGATTGGTTTGGTCGGAGAGCGCGGACGTGAGGTCAAAGAGTTTTTAGAGGATGATTTGGGCGAAGAGGGATTAGCACAATCTGTAGTCGTCGTTGCTACATCAGACCAACCTCCACTCCTTAGACGCCAAGCCGCCTATACAACACTTGCTGTTGCAGAATATTTTCGTGATCAAGGCAAAAATGTTCTTTGCCTTATGGATTCTGTGACACGTTTTGCTATGGCACAGCGTGAGATTGGTCTTTCTGCTGGAGAACCTCCAACCTCAAAGGGGTATCCGCCAACAACATTTACTGAGCTAGCGAATTTGCTTGAACGTGCTGGACCAGGACTACAGGGACAGGGATCTATCTCTGCACTGTTTTCAGTTTTGGTTGAAGGCGATGATCATAATGAACCGATTGCAGATGCTGTGCGCGGTATTATTGACGGACACATCGTGCTTGACCGTGATATTGCACAACGTGGTCGCTATCCAGCGATCAATATTCAGCGTTCTGTTTCTCGTGCTATGCCGCGTTGTAATACAGAAGAAGAAAACCGCCTAGTGACCAAGGCACGGAAGATGATTGCGATTTATGAAGATATGGCCGAATTGATCCGATTGGGTGCTTATCGTAAAGGCTCAGATCCAAAAGTGGATGAAGCGATTGAACTTTATGACCGCATTGAAGATTTTCTCTCTCAAGGGCCCCATGTGCATTGCTCTTTGCAAGAGAGTTACGTTCGTCTTGCCGAAGCCTTGAATGAGCCTTGGCCCATAGAGTGTGTAACAGAGCAAGAGGGCGCCAACAATGGCTAAGCTTCACGGCCTTATCCGACTGCGTGATCATGAGCTCGATGAAAAGCGCCGCATTTTAGCTGAGCTGAATGACGCGGTCACATCATTAGAAAACCAAAAGAACGCCCATCTACAGAGCCTGGAACGCGAGAAAAAGCTGGTGGAAGAAGATGCAACAGCCGCTCAACATATTGCCAATTTTATCGACCGTACACTGAAAGAATGTGATCGTATTGACCAAAAAATTGCAATTTTAATGGTTGAGGTTGAAAAAGCCACAGATGCTGTGCGTGAAGCATTTCTTGAGCTGAAGCGCCTACAAGTCACACAAGACCAACGTGACAAAAAAGAAGCCAAGCGCCTTGCTAAGCTTGAGCGCGATATCCTCGATGAAATCGGCTTAGATCAATTTCAAAGGCAGAGAAATGAGTCATAAAGATATTCTCGTTATCATGAGATCAATTTGTCTTGGCGACACCCGTCTACTGGTATACTATGTCAACTCAAATGAAAACTTTTATAGATCGCTTTAGTGACCTTATCACATATAAAAAAGATTTAGGCCGAAAATTAGAAAATAAAAAACTATGGATCTTATCATGTGGTTCAGATCAGAATACACCAGAGGGTTTTGAAGTACCCTTTAAAAATATCGCCCAATATTTTCAAATAAAATATGGCGGTCTTTTCTATAGATATTCTGGCGGTGAGAAAACAATCAACGAAGAACTCTTTAATAAACACAAAATAGAGACTAAAGCCTTTGGTCAAAAAGTTTTATCATAGTCACTAAAAATTTGACATAATTATATATCTGGACTAATTTTAATAAAACTACATCAGAGGCACTGTCCTCATATCCAATAGGTCAAAATTTTAAGACCTTGTTGCGTGATAAATTTGAATATAACAAATCTCAAATTTGTAAAGCACAACATAAAAAGGAACAGTCGTCTTGGCTTAAGTTTAGGTGCATTGTGG
>CAXRKA010000031.1:0-9336 GCA_964231155.1 Alphaproteobacteria bacterium
AGGCATCAATATTGTCTGTGTCTTTTGCGAGCTCAGCCAATTCTTCATTTACCTCGTTTGTTTCAGCTGCATTCTCTTCAGAATTCAGCTCTTCGATGTTTTCGTTTTCAACGGGATTATCATCATTTTGTGTGTCGTTCATAACTATCCTCTTAAAGATTTATTTCACAATTTTTCCGAGTATTTGTGCAGTATAGTTCACCATTGGAATAATACGAGCATAATTTAATCTTTTTGGTCCAATAACACCAATAGCACCAACGATCTGTTTATTGGCATCTCTGTAGGGGCTCACAATGAGTGAACAACCAGCATCATCAAACAGCTCATTTTCTGATCCAATATAGATTTGTACGCCATCGGCTGATTGTGTCGTTTGTATCAATTTTCCAATGGTTTCACGTGTCTCAAGGACATCAAAAAGGCTTTGAAGTTTCTCTAGTTCATCTATGTCCTTGATGTTTGAAAGGAGATTAGATTGGCCACGAACAATCAATATACCGCCATTATTTTGCGGCGTTTGAATAAGGCCATTTTTGATCAGTTTCTCTGTTAGGACATCAATCTCTATTTTACGGGTTGCAATCTCGTTTTTAATGGCATCTAGACTTTCCTCAAGAGACAGATCAGACAAACGGTCTGTCAGATAGTTTGATGCTTTTATTAGCTCTGACGACGTCATATCCTGATCAAGCTCGATAACGCGGTTTTCAACAAAACCATCGATAAAAACGATCACAGCAAGCACACGTTTAACAGCAACTTTGAGAAATTCTATTTGTTTTAGGGGGCGCGATTTTTTAGGTGCAGCAACAAGACCTGCACAGGATGATAGGCCAGAGAGCATTTTGGTTGCATTTTCTAGAGCCGATTGCATGGGCTGGTCTGAAGATTCTATTTGTTCTTGAATTCTTGTACGTTCTTCATCATTCAAATGGTCAATTTCGAGCAGGCCATCAATAAAAAAGCGCATACCAAGATCGGTTGGTAATCGGCCAGCAGATGTGTGTTGTGAATAGAGTAGCCCTTGTTCTTCCAAGTTGGACATGATGTTGCGGATTGTTGCAGGCGACAAAGTCATGCCCATTTTCTTTGCGAGTGTTTTAGAGCCTACAGCGTCACCACTATCAACGTATATATCGACGATATGTCGGAAGATATGTTGAGAGCGTTCATTAATATCGTGAATAAATTTATTTTTCATTCTCTACTGGTATAAAAGGTGTTTAATATGTCATAAAATCACTTTATTTTCATAGTCTACAACCAAATTGAAAATAGTCAAAATGAAAGGTTCTTTTTATGTCTAGACCCTCCGGCCGTCAGAATGATCAGATGCGCGATATTCAACTTGAGACAGGTGTTTCACTATATGCAGAAGGTTCATGTTTAGCAAAGTTTGGTAATACGCACGTGCTTTGCACAGCAACAGTTGAAGAAAAGGTTCCGCATTGGATGAAGGGTCAAGGCTCAGGCTGGATTACAGCTGAGTATGGCATGTTGCCGCGTTCAACGCATGACCGCATGGACCGTGAAGCATCACGTGGCAAGCAATCTGGTCGCACACAAGAGATTCAGAGATTGATTGGCCGTGCACTACGTGCAGCGATTGATCTTAAAGCCTTGGGTGAAATACAAATTCGGGTGGATTGTGATGTTATTCAAGCTGATGGTGGTACACGCACCGCCGCTATAACAGGTGCCTTTGTTGCATTATCCATTGCTATTGAAGACTTAATGGCCAAGGGAAGTCTGGCTCAAAATCCGATTATTGAGCCAGTATCGGCTATTTCTTGTGGCCTTTATGAGGGGCAGGCGGTTCTTGATTTAGACTACGTTGAAGATTCAAATGCACAAGCTGATGCAAACTTTGTGATCACAGCATCAGGTGGTATTGTTGAGATTCAAGGTACAGCGGAAGATAAAGCTTTTACACGCGATCAATTTAATCAACTTCTCGATCTTGCAACTAAGGGGTGTGGGCAGTTGGTCACACTTCAGCGTGAGGCTATTCAAACAGCAGAGAAGAAGGCAGCTTAAGATGGCACGACAATTTACAGGTGATACGCTGGTTTTTGCGACACATAACCAAGATAAGGTCAAAGAAGTTCGCCCATTTCTTGATAAGCTCGGTATAGCCGTTTTATCAGCTGAGGATATCAATTTACCAGATGTCGATGAGACAGGCACAACCTATGAGGAAAATGCTTTGATTAAAGCTGAGCATGCAGCCCAGTTTTCCGGCCATCCTGCTTTGGCTGATGACAGTGGTTTCGGTGTTGATGCTTTAGGTGGAAAGCCAGGCGTATATTCTAAGCGCCACTTTTATAAATATGGTGATAAATACAAGGCGCTGGAAGCACTTCAGGATGAGCTCGCTGATACCAATGATCGCGGTTGTCGTTTAACAACAGTCATGTGTGTGGCTTGGCCTGATGGGCACCATGAATTCACGAGAGGCGAGGAATTAGGCACAGTTGTTTGGCCACCGCGCGGTGATATTGAGAAAGCTATGGGATATGATCCAATTTTCTTACCTCAAGGCCATGAAAAAACGTTTGCAGAAATGACGCTAGAAGAAAAAACATCAATGTCTCACAGAACAGTTGCGACAATGAAGATGATTGAACAATGTTTTCAACAGGCAGCTTAATGCAATTAGTTCATCTATTTATTCGCATTGATAAAGATTGGCTCTTGGATGATTATAAAGAGCATGCATTGAAGCAGATCAATGCTTTGAAAGATATAAGTCCAGAGACCGTCTTTATTTCTAACGACCAAAACGTGGAGCTGGATACAAAGACATTTGATATTATAAGTCAATTGATTGGCTCTTTTAAAACATCTCAGCCACAAGAGGTCACATTAGAAACGCGTCTATCTGATTATGCTATGAAAGATGTACTTGCTGATCCATATACCAATCGTTTAAGCTTTATGGAGGTTCAAGATGAAGAGCCAGAGGCTGTTTTAGAGCAATTAAAATTGTTTGAGGAGCAGTCTGTAAGAACAAATTTAGATTGGGACTTCACTCAACGATTTTCGGGCTCAGATATTGAACAATTAATCAAATATGGTTCAAAACATATATCGATTTATGGGCTTGAAGATGAAGAAGAATTTGAACAAGTCTCCATAGCTTTATGGTCTGAGGGCTATGAGAATTACGATGATTATCATTTTGCCAAAGATAATGAAAAGTCACTCTATCTTCAGGCTTGTCGACATGTAGAAGACAATCAGGTCTCAATATTGGGTATTGGGCCTAATGCTAAATCGAGTAATTTAAAAGAACTGACTTAGCCAATTCTCAACTTTTGCTGAGGTTCAACCTCAGGTCATGGCGTGACTGTCATAAGGTTGCTTTTACCTAAATCAGTGCCTGGCTCAACACGTTCTAGTAGTGGCACATTAACAAGGTGTTGAGGTACGGCAAAGCCACGAACCAGAGAAAGTTGCTCATCTTTTTCAGTTATATCTTTGCAGATAGCATTAATTTTATCAGAAATAGATTTGCTTTGATGGCCATTGAGGTAGCCATTTTCCAGATACCATTTTGCATTATTTTCAATTGCTGAAAGTGCAAAAAGCTGTGCTGTTTTCTCTAAAAGGGCACGTGTTTCAATATTTTTTGTGTTTTCTATAGCGTCTATGAATTTTTCCATAGCCAAAGCTTCAATATGAGCGGGGCCAAGGGCATTCAGCTTATCTTGGCGTTCCATCGTAGCTTGTACATGGTCTTTCTTACCATTTTTTGTGGCATAGTAAATCTCGTTGGCCAGTTCTGATACCATTTTCGTATCACGCCATTGTAGTAGTGATAGCAGCTCTTCATTGTTGGTGAGATCAATGTTGTTTTGTACAAGACTATGGCGTTTCATACGTGTTTCTACAAAAAGAACGGCTTGTTGCTTAAAAAGGCTTAGTTTTGATTTATTGGCTGCAAAGGCCTTCAAACAGTTTTTTCCATATAAGCTCATGAGAACATCATTGGCACCTTCAAAAGTTTTAAAAACATCTGTATCAGCTTTGAGTTGACCAAATCCGTTTTCCCATAGATAGCCGTCCCCACCACAGGATTCACGCATAATTGTAAGAGTTTCACTGGCATGCCATGTAAAGTAAGCTTTCATGGCACTGATCAGTGATTCAACTTCAACACTATTCTCTTCGGTTTTGCCTGCGAGGCGTTCATAGCCATATTCCTTAAGAATATCCATAGCAAAGGTTGTTGCGATCCTGGGCAGAACTTTGCGACGATAGACAGGAATATCAATTAAGCGTTGCCCAAACTGGATTCTTTTACTGGCATATTCACCAACTATTGTTTCTGCTTTTTTGGCAAAAGAAAGAGCGGTTGCACCAACAAACATACGGCCTGTAATCAAGGTTGAGATTGTGGCAAAAAAGCGTTTTGATGCACTATTAATCTCTGATACGTATTCACCATCAGCAGTAATATTTGCAAAGTGTGACAAGAGATTTTCGCGTGGTACGCGGAGCTTATTAAAACGTACGCGCACATTATCAACACCATTCAGGCCGATTTTATGGCCTTCATCAACAATCTTAACACCGTCAACTGTTGGGCCTCCTGGAACATCACGTAAAGGCACGAGAACCATGTGTGCTCCATGATCAACACCATCAACAATAAGGCGCACTGTGGCTGCACCCATTTGTCCATCAAGGCCATTACCAATGTAACGTTTAATAGCACCATCATTAGGTGTATGTATTTCGATTTCATCTGTTTCAGCGATATAAGTGGCTCTGGTTTGAATGTTGGCTGCGTTTGAACCGTTGTCTTGTTCTGTCATCAAGAAACAACCCAAGAGCTTAAGGTTCATAATATCATTAATATATTTTTCTTTTTGTTCATCACTGCCAAGATTGTCTATGGCACCGCCAAACAATCCAAGCTGAACCCCAGGCTTAATGATCGCGCTTCCACCCAAATACGCCATAATCTCATAAGCTCTAATTTGATCTATGGCACTGCCACCACCGCCATGTTCTTCAGAAAAACCAATTTGTGTCAGGCCTTTTTGTTGCATGAGCTCTATCCATTGAAAGGTCAATAGGCGTTCATGCTCTTTTGTATGTGTTGTGCCAGCCAGTTTAAAAAGAGGATCGTCAAGCTTATCGGCGACTTCATCATAAAATGGAATGTTTTTTTCGCCGTGTAGTATGGAACGTAGATTTTGAGATAAAGTATCGATACGATTGTGTGACATTGAGTACCCCTTATTATTGTTTTTTTATAGCAGAATATAATTTAACATAAGTATTATATTATAAGTAATACATCTGTGTGATAGAGTCAATATTGATATGTCTTTAAAAAATCTTATATTACTTTTAGTGTAAATAACAGAAATTAAAATTAAGGAGTGATTCATGAGTACAACATCAAATATTGTCATCGCAGGTTTTAAGCGTACACCTTTCCATTTTGCTAACAAGGGGGCTCTCGCTGGAATAAGACCAGATGACTTGATAGCTGCTGCTGTTGATGCTGTAATTAAACAACTTGACCTTCAAACCACTGATATTGAGGATGTGATTATTGGTTGTGCTTTTCCTGAAGCTGAGCAAGGTTTTAATATTGGTAAGATTATATCTCATTTGCTGAAATTGCCTGTCAATGTGGCAGGTATGACCGTTAACCGTTTTTGTGGATCATCCATGCAATCTATTCACAATGCAGCCGGTGCAATTGCAGCAGGTTCAGGAGATCTGTTTATTGTTGGTGGTGTTGAAAGTATGACGCGCGTGCCGATGACAGGTTTTAATCCATCTTTGAACCCCAAGCTTGTTGAAGAGTTCCCTGATGGATATATGGCCATGGGTATTACGGCAGAAAACGTTGCTAAAGAATATGGTGTTTCACGTGCCGATCAAGAGGAATTTGCGGTACATTCGCACAAGAAAGCAGCAGCAGCTGTTGAAAAAGGATATTTTAATGATCAGATTATTGAAGTTTCAGGTGTAACTGAGGATGGAACGATCCGCGGCAACACATCAACAGAAAAAATGGCAACAATGAAACCAGCTTTTGATGAAAATGGTGTTGTTACGGCTGCAACCTCTTCACCGTTAACAGACGGTGCTGTTGCAACCATCGTGTGCACAACTGACTATGCTAAAGAGCATGGTCTAGAAGTTTTGGCTAAAATTCGTTCAATGTCTGTGGCTGGTTGTCGTCCTGATATTATGGGTGTTGGGCCAATTGGTGCCTCTGAAAAGGCCTTGAAACGCGCCGGCCTTACAGTAAAAGATATTGGTGTAATTGAATTGAATGAAGCATTTGCTTCTCAAGCTCTGGCCGTTTGCCGTGAGTTGGGTGTGGATATGGATACGGTTAATATTGACGGCGGCGCGATTGCCCTAGGGCATCCTTTGGGCGCATCGGGTACTCGTATAACATGTCAGGCAGCGCAGATTATGAAACGTGAGGGTAAAGAATTTAGTCTAGCCACAATGTGTATTGGTGGTGGACAAGGGATTGCCACGGTTCTTGAGGCCGTTTAACACGCGTTTGCACGCAGTTTAAATAAAGAATAGAAATAAAATAGGCTTGACCAATTTCGGTCGAGCCTATATTGCATAGGCATGTCTTACTCGAATCTAGTTATTGTTGAATCGCCAGCAAAGGCCAAAACCATAGAGAAGTATCTTGGTTCTGATTACCATGTGCTGGCTTCCATGGGTCATGTGCGTGATCTTCCACCAAAGAATGGATCTGTTGATCCTGAGCAAAAATTCTCCATGACATGGGAAGTTGACTCAGGCTCGAAGAAAACAATCTCAGGTATTAAATCTGCGCTTAAAAAAGCAGATACACTTTATCTGGCGACTGACCCGGATCGTGAAGGGGAAGCAATCTCATGGCACTTGAATGAGATTCTAAAAGAAGGCAATGCTCTTAAAGGCAAAACTGTTCGCCGTGTGACATTTAATGAGATCACAAAGTCTGCCGTCAAAGAAGCCTTTGACCATGCCAGAGATCTCGATGATAATTTGATTGATGCTTATAAAGCGCGTCGTGCTCTTGATTATTTGGTGGGCTTTACATTGTCACCTATCCTTTGGCGTAAGTTGCCAGGTTCACGCTCTGCTGGACGTGTGCAGTCAGTGGCCTTGCGATTAATATGTGAGCGTGAGCGTGAGATTGAAAAATTTGAAACCACAGAATACTGGTCCGTTTCTGCTGGTTTTAAGACACAAAGACAAGATGCCTTTGAAGCACGTTTAACCCATTTTAATGGCGAGAAGCTCAAAAAGTTTTCTATTGAGAATGAAGATCAAGCCAAAGCTATTGTTTTAAAAGCTGAGTCACAAAACTATAGTATTGCATCGATTGAGAAGAAGCAGGTCAACCGTAATCCTGCTGCACCGTTTATTACGTCAACATTGCAACAAGAAGCCTCTCGTAAGCTTGGGTTTTCTGCATCACGTACGATGCAAACTGCCCAAAAACTTTATGAAGGTGCACAGATTGATGGCGAGACCGTGGGGTTGATCACCTATATGCGTACCGATGGTACAGATTTATCCGCAGAGGCGATCAAAAATGCACGCGAAGTGATTGCTGAGGAGTTTGGAAAAGACTACGTGCCATCCAGCCCACGCACATATAAGTCAAAAGCCAAGAACGCGCAAGAGGCGCACGAAGCCATTCGTCCAACATCTTTATCTCGTCGTCCAGAAGACGTAAAGCAATATCTTAATGAAGATCAAGCCCGTCTCTATGAGTTAATTTGGAAACGTACACTGGCCTGCCAGATGGCCTCAGCGAAATTGGATCAGGTCGCTGTTGATATCACCAGTAAAGATCAAAAGACGACATTCCGTGCCAATGGTTCTGTTGTTGCTTTTGCTGGGTTTTTAAAAGTCTACTTTGAAAGCCGTGATGATGAAGAGCAAGCTTCTGATGCGGCAGATAATAACCCTATGTCTGATCGTTTATTGCCTGTGATGAATGAAGGTGAAGGTGCTGAGCTAGACAACGTGCAGTCAGAACAACACTTTACACAACCACCACCACGTTATTCAGAAGCGTCTCTTGTGAAATCTATGGAAGAGCTAGGGATAGGTCGCCCATCCACTTATGCCTCTATTATACGTGTTTTGCAACAGCGCAACTATGTGACAATCGATCGTCGTCGTTTTATTCCAGAAGATCGTGGCCGTATTGTCACAGCCTTCTTACAAGAATTTTTTCCTAAATATGTTGAGTATGATTTCACAGCGGAATTGGAAGACGAGCTTGATAATATCTCGGGTGGACGCTTGGATAGAGAGAAGCTCTTGTTTGATTTTTGGGACAGTTTTAAAGCAAAAATCGATGAGACCAAAGATCTGCGGATTAAAGAAGTGATCCGCGTTCTGAATCTAGAGCTTGAGAATATGCTCTACCCAGAAAGAGAAAATGGATCAGATCGACGGTCATGCACAGTTTGTGCAGATGGGCGTATTAGTCTTAAACTTGGCCGTTATGGTGCTTTTATTGGATGCTCTAACTATCCAGAATGTAAATATAC
This sequence comes from Alphaproteobacteria bacterium, assembly GCA_964231155.1. Lineage (GTDB taxonomy): Bacteria > Pseudomonadota > Alphaproteobacteria > Micavibrionales > SZUA-601 > CAXRKA01. The sequence goes on from CAXRKA010000031.1 coordinate 8,550, forward strand.
ACGTCCATTGGTGGCCAATGAAGAAGATGAAGAAAAGGCACAACAAGCGGCAAAAGGCCCACAAGTTTTAGGCGTTGATCCAAAAACTGGGCGTGAGATTAGTCTCAAGATGGGGCCTTATGGACCCTATTATGAGTTGGCAGCAGATCCAGAGGTGAAAAAAGCTAAACCAAAACGTGCATCTTTGCCTAAGGGGCAAAACATTGAAGATGCCAATCTTGAACAAGCAGTTGATCTTTTACGTTTGCCACGAGATGTGGGAGCGCATCCAGAGACGGGTGAAATGATCACCGCGGCGATTGGACGTTATGGACCCTATCTCAAACACGAGGGTGTTTTTTCATCAATCCCTAAAGATGACGATGTTTATACAATTGGCATTAACCGTGCCGTTGTAATTATTGCTGAAGCAGCAGAGAAAAAGAAAAAGCGTGGCAAGAAGCCGCCAGCAGGGAAACAGAAGCCGGCTGCTAAAAAGAGAGTACCAGCAAAGAAAAAAGCCACCGCAAAAAAAACGACCTCTAAAAAATAACACTACAATACTATTGACATAACAATATTATGATGTAGAGTTAAGTTATGTTAATATAATTCTATAAAAGGAGAAGACAATGCCAAAGAAAACAATGACAGAGAAGAGACAATATACAGAAGAACAGAAACTTGAAGCTAAGAAAGCATTTATAGCGGCTGTAGATGCTGTAGATGCCGAGCAGGTTAAACAAGTGATTGAGGAATATGGTGCTCGAATTAATTCCTATACTGTCCAAAGAATATTCATTATGGC
>CAXRKA010000032.1:0-3361 GCA_964231155.1 Alphaproteobacteria bacterium
GTGTCATAGGTATCCACCAAGAAGATACCATTATAAGGCATAGCCTTGGCGTATTGTGTGAAGGCTTCAACTTCATCCTCATACATCATAACAAGGGCATGCGCCATTGTGCCTGATGTTGGGATGCCATAGTATTTCTCAGCCAAGTTGTTAGATGTGCCATTCACGCCACCAATGTAGCTGGCACGTGTTGGCTCTAGACCACCAATGGTCTGTGCACGACGCAAACCAAACTCTAAAACAGTTTGATAACCTGTGGCTTGGCAAATGCGTGAAGCTAAAGTCGCGAATAATGACTGGGAGTTAATGATATTCAAAATCGCTGCTTCAACCATAAGGCATTGCCATACTGGGCCATTGACACGAACAATTGGCTCATCACCAAAAGCAATCTCACCTTCTGGCATAGCATCAACAGTGAGCTCCAACTCAGAGTTGGCAAGCATGTCAATGAATTCATCTGTATAAAGACGCTTCATTTCGCCGGTCTTAGGATCAGCAATTTTTTTGTTACGAAGAATTTCAAGATCCACTTCATCGAATGTCCAGTGGTTCTTCAACCACTCTAGAATGATGCTTTGTCCAGCTGTGAGAAGGAAAGAACCACCAAAAGGCTCTTTGCGAATAAAGCCATGAAATGTTGTATTGATGTTGTGCTGACCATTGGCAAATAATGCCTGAGCCATTGTCAAAGCATATTGATCAGAAAAAAGTGCGCTTTGCTCAGCAAGGATTTCTCTATAAAAGGGCCAAACTATTTTTGTATTTTGCATCGCTGTCTCCCAGGATATCAAGCAACTGCAAAGGGGAGCGAACACAACGCAAAACACGCACGAAAAATCGCACGCGAGAATCGGTCATATCAAAAGATGTTTGGAAATTATAAAATGTAAATACGTCGAAACGCTTTGTTTTATAAGGCACAACAAGCTCCTTGTTGCAGTCTATGTTAACAAGCAACGGTCTATCCGTTACTCTCTGACTATAATATTAGTCATATCGCCCCCTATCTGTCAATTATATTTACAATAATTTTTTGAGGATAGGATTCACCCTTGGTTTCAATTCAGCATTTCTCTATGCTGATGGCATGTCAAAAGAGCTACTCAACATCAAAGACCTCTCCATTGATTTTCATATCGATGGCCGCACACATTCTGTTGTCCAGAACGTGTCGTTGACAATAAATGAGGGTGAAACCGTCGCCTTGGTTGGCGAGTCTGGGTCTGGAAAGTCAGTCACAGCACTTTCCGTTCTTAAACTTTTACCTGATCGCATAGCAAGTTATCCTTCAGGGCAGATTATTTGGCATGGCGAAAACATCCTGAATAAAGGTGAAAGCGTTCTTCGTACTATTCGTGGCAATGATATAGCCATGATCTTCCAAGAGCCCATGACCGCACTCAACCCTCTTCATACTATTGAAAAACAAATTGGTGAGGTCTTGAAACTGCATAAAGCTATGCCTCGCGGCCAGCGAGAGACTCGTATTAAAGAACTCTTGGACCTAGTCGGCCTTTCAAATATTAAAGATCGTATGGGCGCTTATCCTCATGAGCTATCTGGTGGGCAACGTCAGCGTGTCATGATTGCTATGGCCCTGGCCAATGACCCTAAGCTCCTTATTGCTGATGAGCCAACAACGGCTTTGGATGTGACTGTAGAGAAACAAATTCTTGATCTTCTCAAAGAACTCCAGAGCAAGCTTGGCATGTCTATTCTTCTTATTTCCCACGATCTAGGGGTTGTTGAAAGCTACTCAGACCGTGTTTATGTCATGCAAAAGGGTAAGATTGTAGAAAATGGTGCATCTTCAGAGGTTTTCCGCTCGCCTCAACATGAATATACACAACAACTTATAGCTTCACGCCCTTCAGGGTCAGCTGAACCTGTCGATGCCGGTGATGTATTGTTGGATGCGGATCACCTGAAAGTGCATTTCCCTATCTATAAAGGCCTCTTAAAACGTAAAGTTGGCGCTGTAAAGGCTGTCGATGACGTGAGCTTTACTGTTAAGCGTGGAGAAACACTGGGCATTGTTGGAGAGTCAGGGTCTGGAAAAACCACATTATCCATGGCTTTGTTACAACTGGTTAAAAGTGACGGTAAAATTGTTTTCCAATCTGACAATCTTCAAGATTTGAATAAAAAAGACTTGTTCAAAAAACGACGTGCGCTACAGGTTGTCTTCCAAGATCCTTTCGGCTCACTGTCACCACGATTATCTGTGCAAAACATTATAGAAGAAGGTCTAAAAATTCACCGTAAAGATCTCTCTCCATTACAGCGTGAAGAAAAAATCATTGATGCGATGGAGGCAGTTGCACTTGATCCTGATACTCGTCATCGCTACCCCCATGAGTTTTCTGGCGGGCAACGTCAGCGTATCGCTATCGCACGTGCCCTCGTCCTGGAACCGGAGCTGATTATCCTTGACGAGCCCACCTCAGCACTTGATGTGTCAGTTCAATCAAAGACACTTAACTTACTGAAAGAAATACAGAAAAAAAATAAAATATCTTTTATTTTTATCTCTCACGATCTACGCGTTATCCGCTCTATCTCACATCATATTATTGTTATGAAAGATGGTAGAATTGTCGAAAGCGGAGAAACTGAAAGCGTTTTTCAGTCGCCACAAAACAGCTATACACAAAAGCTATTGGCTGCCGTTGCCTAGCGCTCACGTAAAGCTTCGTGCTTATACTTCAATATTGGAGAGAGCAAGAACTCTATAATACGCTGCTTACCCGTTTTTACCTCAGCCGTGACATTCATGCCTGGTGTAAGATCCACCTTACGGCCATCTATGTTCATCCATTGCTTATCCAAGGATATGCGGGCTGAATAGAAAGCTTCCTGATCTACAGGGTTCGTGGCTGGCAATGGTGATACAGGGTCTGTTTGTACAGATGTGCGCGATAAAAAGATTACTTTTCCGTGCAAAAGCCCATAAAGGGTATACTTAAAGCCATCAACCTTCACTTCAACATCTTGCCCAAGGTCAATGAAACCGATATCCTTGTTAGGAACAAAGACCTCAGCCTGGAGTTGAGCCTCATCAGGGACAATAATCATGAGGTTTTCTGCTGTTGTCACAACACCGCCAACTGTGCTGACGGATAACTGTTGCACCTGCCCTTTAATCGGTGAGCGTAGCGTATGTTTCTCAATCTGGGAATCAAGCTTATCTCGCTCTTCCCTAAGAACTGAACGCCTTAAGCGGACATCCGTTAAGCGATCACCCAGACGACGACGAAACTCACCCACCTGTTGCTCAACTTGTCTCATGACACTTTTTAAGCGCTTACGTTCTGCTTCAAGCTGATCAAGTGATGATTGGAAACGGTTCTCAGCATCG
>CAXRKA010000033.1:0-32626 GCA_964231155.1 Alphaproteobacteria bacterium
ATATGAACTATAGTCATGAAAATAGGATTATGGGACTTGAAGGTGTCATTTGGCTTATTGAGGATGGTGTGAGTATAGAAGACTTAAGGAATAGTGCAAAATCAATGTTTAAAATTGATCCTAAGGGTGCCCGAATATTCAGTAGATATGCGGATAAACTTGAAAAAATTGGTTCTGAGAAGACTATAAAAGAGATCAGAGAACTTATTGATTATCTGAATAAACCAGCCGTTCAAAGGCGCATACAAAGCTCTATTGCACTCGCCAATGAGATTGCTGGGAAAGCCGGCCGCGAACCTGAAGGCTCAGATCTCAGTATTTCACGAAAATTACAGCTCTAATCAACTGATTAACACCTACTCAAACGGCTTCTTTTATGCTTCACGGCTCATTTGAGGAGAATTTATCTAGTTCTTCAAAGAATCTAAAAAATGTTTAGGTAAACCTGATTTTTTCTCATCAAGCTATCCGTTGCTTCAAGAACAGCAAACTCATTTTCAGAGCGTTGTACAGATTCTGCACATCGAATAAAAGCTTCTCTAGCGTCTTCTAATGTAATATCACCTTCTTCTATGGTTTTTATACCAAGATCTAAATCTTCACCCAAATAATACTCATGAATATCGTTTCCAAACATCGCTTATTCCCTCCTGCTATCTCCGGAAAAACATGTTACTTTGTCTGGCAAGATCCCAGTGATCTGTAGAGAAGTACTCTTGTCTCTCTTCTGTAACGGCTCTTGCACAATCCTCAAAGGTCTCTTTGGCGTGTTCTAATGTAAAATGCTCATCTGGATACAGCTCAATATCCTGGTCATCCGCAAAGTAGTGCTCAACTTTTTCTTCTAGCATCATTTATTCCTTTCTATCCAATACCTTAAAACCAAAGCATGTATTCTGTAAAGGAAAATTCCAGATATACTAACCCTACCGGGAAGCAATAGATTTAATTTTTACAATCAATGCCCATGTCATTGTGAGACACATTCCTAAAGCCACAGGGATAATCGATTTGACAAAACTGGTTCCGAACAGCCCCATAAAATGCATATAAACATAGAGTACAAAAGAGAGCAGCACGATACCAACCAACACTTTGTCATTCAAAGCGCTCGGCTTGAGCAGTCGGAACATTACAACATAAAACAACGGCGCGGCTATCGCATAAGAGCTCATTAGCCCCATTAATAAGCTCAGCAGATCATCAAAAGATAGCGCAACCACTGTGACCAGAACTAAAAACACAACCGTGATCCATCGGTTATAAGAAATATAAGAATCTCTTTCATTACGAATACTGGTTCCTACAAAATCTCTCAGCACTGTGCTTGAGATAATAAACGTCCATGTATCGAGCGTAGACATGCCCATAGCAAAAATGACAACCAATAACGCACTCAAGATATAAGGTGAAAAGACTTGCTCAGTAAAAATCAATGCAAAAAGATTGCTTGGATCAGCATCTGGAAGTGGCGCACGCAAATAGATCCCTAAGAAAACCAACGCAAATGTCAGCGCAGCTGCGCCTACAGCACCGAGTGGCAAAGCTCTTTTGACAACGCTTTCATCTCTTGCAGAATAGACTCTTTGCCAAATATCCGGACCAGGAATATTCCAAAAGAAAGGGAAAATAATCAGAGCGGCTGTCTCAGCCCATCCCAAAGAACCAAAACTGCTCAAGTCATAGATTGTTACTTCGGAAGGTGGCAATACAAACGGCACCAGCACCAGCGCAATAATCACCATAAATTGAATGATGTCGGTCAAAATCACACTACCGTAACCGCCACGCCAGAGATAAAAGGCCACAACCAAAGCCACAACAGGCATAGCCAGCTCCGGTGACCAATTGAGCGTTGAAGACAGCAAAGTTCCCATCACAAATAACTGTGCCGCCCCAAAAAGAACACCGATGAAAAGAATAAGACCTGAATAAATTCGACGTGAATAAGGGCCAATATAATCTTCCAGCATCTGTCCTGGCGTCACATAATTACGCTCAGCACCTATATCACGGAAACGTAGCCCTGCACGCGAAACAAGCGTTAAAGACAGAACAGAGCCAATATAAACTGTAAATAAGCCCCAACCATTCGCATAAGCCATGGAGAGCCAGAAGGTTGTATAAGCAACATCACGCCAACTTACAGCAATGGACGCTGCTGTTGCCAATGTGCCCACACTCCGTGCACCAATCACAAAGCCTTCATGGCTTTGCGAACGCCCCTTCAGCCAGCCAATAAATATCAGGGCCAGAACATAAAGAAGAACACCAATGGTAGAGTAAAGAGCAAGGTCCATACAGCTATGTTTAAAGCCGATATGGACCTTTGTCTAGATTCTATTTAAAGAGACTTATGAGCGGATACGATTTAAAAACGCTTCAACAGCTTCTTTCATATCACCAGCCATCTTAGCCATTTGAACCGAAGATGAGAGAACTGTATCAGCGGACTCTTGCGTCTCGGTCGCACCTTTTTGCACCTCTTGAGTGATTGATGTCACCTTGCCAACACTATTGAAGGCTTCAGAGATACTGCGTGCAATCTCTTTATTCGTTGCATCTTGCTCTTCAGCAGCAGAAGCCACAACAACCACAGCCTCATCGATATCAGAGATACTGGTGATAATCGTGTTCATCGCTGAAACAGAGGCATTGGTTGCTGTTTTAATCTGGGCAATTCTATCCTCAATTTCATCCGTTTTTGCGCTGGTCTCACTGGCAAGCTTTTTTACTTCATCAGCAACCACCGAGAAGCCCTTACCGGCCTCACCAGCACGCGCGGCCTCGATTGTCGCATTCAATGCCAAGAGGTTTGTTTGATCAGCAATCTCTCTAATGGATCCAACAACTTCACCAATATTAGAGACCAACTCATATAATTCAGAGACTTGAGTATTGGCATCTTTGGCGGTTACAGCCATCTCATTAGAGCGAACCTTTGTGTTATTGATTTGTGTTGTAATCTCAGCACTACTCGCTGTCATCTCTTCCATAGCCGAGGCAACAGTTCCAACATTCTGATTGGCATTTTCAGAGGATGTTACAACCACTTCTGTGGATTTTGATGTTTCATCCGCAATGGAGCGCATATTTTCAGCTGTTCTCTGCAAATCATTCGCTGCTTCTGCTAGACTATCAATCGATGTTGCCACTGTACTCTCAAAGTTTGTGGCCATAGCCTCTTGCTCAGTCACATTGTGCAGTGTCATCATCGGGGCAATATATTCATCACCATCTGTGATTGCTGAGATCCTGAGTTGGAAAGATTGATCACCGATAGTGATCTTTTCTTGATGCGGCAGATTATCTGCAATAGAGAATAAATTCTTTTTCTGCTCATCATCTTTACCAATGAAGTCCACTGCATTGCCTTTTATATCAGATACCTTTCGCGGTAAAGCGCTTTCAACAACACCCAAAACTTCACGTGTCATATTATTCAAATAATCTACAGTGAGTGTCTCTTTATCGACTGTCAAAACAGCCGTAGGCATTTGTTTGATCATTTCTGCCTGAAGGAATGAACGAACAACTTTTTCTTTGAGTCGCACAGATGCATTAATCAAAGCTCCGATCTCGTCACTGCGCTCTATTGGTTCAATGTTTTCTTTATGATCGCCATTTGAAAGGTCAACAATCACACGCACCACAGATTTAATCTTAGAAATAAGATCTTTAAGGATCACAATAGTTGCCAAGATCACAACAGAAATTAATATGATTATAATTAACAGATGAGTGTTTCTTTGAGCTTCAGCTTTCTTCAGATCGATCGAAACCAATTTTTTAACATCAGCTGATAGAATATCTTCCATCTTTTTCAACTTATTAATTTTCTTTGTAATTGTTCCAAACCAATAAGATGGGTCAACAGAAGGCTGAGTAATGCTACCTTTACTTAAAGCAATATCACGCATTTTTTGAACTTCAGCAATCGAAGGGGCATCCATGAGGCTTATATATTCGTCTTTTTGGCTCTGCGTCGCATAGGCCAAGAAAACATCCATATAGGTATTTTGAATCAAAATAAGGCCTTTAAATTTATCTTTTAAGGCATCTGTCCAACCGCCAGAGAAACCACCAGCTCCTATAGCACGCTCGATACCTGCCCGCTCTTTAGACTGCATAAAGTAAAGATATGCCGAGATATTACGAAGAGTATCTGGGTCTTGCGTAACAAAGAGTGATTCTTTAGTAATATCTAGGAAATTACCATTCATGCTCGTATAATATCCAACGGCCTGGGACAATTTAAGGCTAAAGCTATCTATTTTTTTACGCATGCTGTCGATCTTTTCCAAATCATTCAATGCCTTCTCAACTTGATGAATGTACTCATCACCGAATTGTTTGATATCTATAACAGCCAAAATATTCTCAAGTTCTTTGCGTTTTTGATTGGTTAACTGTCTCTGTTTCAACAACGTATCGCCAAACTTTTTACCTTTTGAATTCAAAAATCCAGCAGAAGCGCCGCGTTCTTTTTGCAATTCATGAACTAAGTTGCTTGAGGCAACGGAAATATCCATCAACTTAACCAATTGAGTTTGTGTATGCATTTGATCTTGTAATATAGATATTTTAATACTTGCCAAGACAAGTAACCCAATTAAAGGCAATAGAACAATGAATAGAAGTTTTGTTTTAATGGAAAAGTTGTGTAAGACTTTTGTGCTCATGTTTTTTATCCTCTTTGCAATTGACAGGAAAATGAAGAATTTCCTCAATTTTTTATTTTATTAAATTAAGTATGTTGAGAGTATGCGCAAAACTATGAAAATTTTTTGTTAAAACGGTATAATAAATATATAGTGACCCATTTTAACTCAAACAAAAAGCAAATTTCTGCCTCTTGTAAAAACAAAAAGCTGCACATTACAGTTTTCTAACCTCTAAGCTTTGATTCATGTCATTGATTTTAGATAGTGTCTAGAATCCTAAAAATACTTGCTTTAGGCAGTCAAATGAGTTTTAAAATATAAAGTTACAAAGGAGAAAATCTTCAATAATCTTGCCGATATTGCGGAGTCGATTTATAACGCTATTCTAACTGGACACATTGACTGCGCCTATTCACATGACTTTATTGTGAACAAAAACATGCTTTATGTTGATTGCTCTAGCCTTATTGGATTACTGATCAAAGCTCTTAAGCCTGATGCTTTGGAACGAATATTTGACTATATTAAAGATACAAAATCTATTCAACCCACTCGCCCCTATGTATCTGAATTTTTATCCTATTATAACAGCATACATTCAAAGGATGATTGGTTAATCATGAGAACACCAAAACGTGGGGATGTTATTATATATCAACGCAAAAAAACTGGACATGCCATGATTGTTACGAAAGTTATCTATGCAAAGGCTTTTTCTTTAAAATTTGAGGTCATACATGCAACAAACACATATGATCAATCCCTACAATCTAATGGGGTACAAAAAACAAAAATACTTTGGGATATGAACAAAAACATCATATTTCGTGAAGATAAAAAACGTACCGAACAAGTTTATCAATACAAAATTGCACGGTTAAATTTGTAAAACAGCTAGTCTCAAAAGTTTATACAGATATTTGTGAACTGGAAGATAGAAATTTTGCGATTATTAGAGCAAAAAGAACTCTTGATTTAAAATCAAAATTTACTATTGATGAAAAAATGGCGAGAGATATGGAACTCAGTGGAGATATTTATTCAATCGAGACGAGATACCAAGAGTATCATTTGTTCATAAATTAATATCGTCGAGTTGGTATAGGTTATAATGGTTCATAAAAAAAACTGAGGTATCTCGTTCTGTTAAGCAAATTAAACATCGAGTGCTCAAGAAAATCATGTGTAAATAAAATAAGCTACAATTTCTTGGGTCAACTGATTATGAAATCATCTAAATCATCTTTTGAAAAATCTTCTTTCAACTTATTTATATCATTTCGCAAAATTCGAATTTTTTCAAAAAGCTGATCCTTGTAATCAGATAGATCAACGAATTTATCCGATCTATCTAATTCAGGTTCTAATTCTTCAGTATTTTCCGTAATTAAAGAACGCTGAATCTGCCGACTTAATATGTCTCTTGATGATTTACATAATTCATCTATTTTTTCATCAATGGTCAAATTTTCTCTCTTTTCCATAAGTTCTTTGAGGTAAATGTCATTAGAATCACCTGGCTTTTTTAAATAGTGGTATAGATTAGGTTGTGTTTCTTCTATTTCTTCCACATATTCTGCAACAGGAACTGGAAACCTACTTGATTTCAAGACGTTTTATTGAGTATCGATTTGTTCTTTTTCAGAAGCTTTACTATGTTCCTCTTCTATAGGCATATATTAATTCATCTTCTCACTGTATAATATATTACATATATTGGCAAATAATGCAATTAAATTTGCAGAATTTTTGCTAAATATAAAATCATTGCTATCTACCAGTAATATGAGCTCATAATCAGTATTTAAAAATGAATAGGCCAATAGGTTTTTACAATTAAAGGGCAGTGAGTTATGACTATGATAACTTTCCTCAATCGTATTTAAATCATTGCAAAACATATACCCTCTCTCTATGTTTTTGTAGATAGATTCTGTATCAAATGTTGAACTGTTATCAAAAAATCTTTTAAAGAAATTATCTTTATCAAGGTTAATTTTATTATCAAACAATGATAGTCTTGGTGACTTTGCTGATTGTTTCTCAAGCCAAATTACTTTGAATTTTTTCTTTTTTTTGAAATTAATATCGTAAAATTAAAATGTGGTTTTAATTTATAATCAATGAAATCAGTTACTAGATTTTTTGTAAATGACGATAATTTATTAAGTATTTCAATGAGAATTTCATTCTGTAAAAGAGGTTCATACCTCGAGCCTATAAAATTTGGATAATGGTTTAATACTGTTTCGAATTGCCTTATAAGAATACGAGTTCGTTTATCAATCAGGGTTTCTTCAGTTTCAAAAACAGCTTTTTGCCATTTTGAAAATTCATTCAATTCTTTTTCTAAATCTTCTATACTGGTTTCATTTTTCTCAAGTTCTACTCTTTTATCGGCTTTATACTTTTCAAATTCTTTTAGTGTTTTTCTTTCTCGATCTAAGCTCTTAAGTTCTTTTTCATGAAAAATATAAGCTAGAGCAAAATTGCACATGATAATTAAAATGAATGTAGCCCAAACTATAAAACGATTTTCATTATTAAGCGTACTATTGATTCCTTGAATAAATCCTATTACCCCCAAAACAGATCCAATAAATGAAAATAGGAGAGCTGCGTATTTTTTTAAGATTAAGAAAAATCATACCCATATAGCTATGTATAATAATTAATTCTTTCCCTTCCATTCAATCTCAATCTTTTTCACAAATACTTTTTTCCCACTCGATAAGTTGAAATATCGCTCATCTTGGGCAGTAATAGACTTTACGGTTTGGTTGGTGAGGGCTTGATATAGGGGTTTGAGGTTGTAGCCTTGGATGGTGGCAAGGTGGGTGGAGAAGAAGATTTTGATGATGTTTTCTTCGTCTGTGTCTTCTGTCCAAGCGGTAATGAGTTGCGAATACGGGAACATCTGTTGTTGTCCGTCTGCTTTGATAAAAAATACATGTCTCGTACTTGTACATACACAGGTGCACAATGCATACGATCAAAAGGAGATATATTTCAGACACTCGTACTTTTGTTCTAAAGTTGAACCCTCACCATACTTAGGACGGTTAACCAATACTTGTACCCCAAAATGTATTACAATTTACATTGCATTCAACGCACACCATGTGTCCAGAGAGAAGAAAAAAACTTTTTTAATTCAATGATTTATGAAATAAGTAAAGGGGATAAATGTGCGTAAAACTGGCGCGCCCGGGAAGATTCGAACTCCCAACCTCCTGATCCGTAGTCAGACGCTCTATCCAATTGAGCTACGGGCGCATTTGAGCTGCAACAGTTTGTAGACAATAAAAATTGAATGCACAAGCGTTTTTTAACATCTTTTGACTAAAAGATATGAAAGACTATTGCTGCAGAGTCTTGTCAATTGTATAGTGATTGTATATGTTATATAAAAAGTAATATGACTTGCCTTTATTGCGCGATTGGCTTATTTCTTGTGCAAGTACGTAAAAATTTCATTTCGGTGAGGATACAAAATCTCGATGCTTAACCATAAAATCGTTACAATTTCAGCTTTTCTCATGACTGTAGCCGTTGCGGGCTGCTCGTCCACAGGTTCATTGTTCTCTAGTCGCAATGACACAACATCAGTTATTGAAGAAACCCTGGACACCAAAGCAACAACCGAATCAGCGGCTGCACCTGCCCCTGCCCCTGAGACTGTTGAAAACAAGATGACTGTTAGAGACGCATCTGATACCCGCACCTTTGAAGCGGTCACTTCAATACGCGATGATGACTATCGTTACCGCGAAACAGTTGTAACAAAAAAGATCCGTCAGTTGAACAACGACCGTAAGAAAATAGCGCGTTATGTTGATACATACGATGATAAACTTGATCGCATTCGTGTTGGATCTGAAGATAATGCACAGAAATATTACTCTGTTGTTGCCAAGATCAACGCACGTTTACAGCGTGGTACAACACCTGGTAACCCGATCTTGATTGATCAGATGCGCGTTGCACAGCAACACCTCGACAATCTAGCGAATGCTGTTGCTACATTGAATAAATTGGCCAATGACATTTCAACAAATGCTTCCGTTTCATCTTATCTTCTTGAAGCTGTCCGTGCCTCTTATGGCTTAACAGGTGCTGTTGAAGAAGATCACATTGCTTTAGAAAAACTAGAAGACGAAGTGAACCGTTTGGTTGTTCGCATTGATCGTCAAATGAACGAAGTATCGAACAGCATTAACCGTCGTGCCAGCTATTTAGCTTCTGAGCGCCGCAACCTACAAACTCTAGCTTTAGCTGTTTCTAATGGTGAACTTTATGGCCAGAGTCTAGCAAACCGTTCATTCTTCTCGCCATCATCACGTATTCCCGGTGCTGATGAGCCATTGAACATTACATCTGATGCCAGCTTAGACAGCTATGCAACCGATACTCCACTGGTTGTTATTCGTTTCGACCGTACCGATGTTGATTATGAGCAAGCCATTTACTTAGCCTCTTCACAAGCGCTAGAGCGCTATCCAAGTGTTGGTTTTGAGATCGTTGCTGTTGCCCCTACAGGCTTGCCGCCATCTCAAATGTCTCTTACAGCAACAGATGCACGTAATAATGCCGAAGCTGTGTATCGTTCTATGACGCAAATGGGTATCCCTGGCAACCGCTTGAGCCTATCTGCAACACGTAGCCCGAATGCTGAGACACCAGAAGTCCACATTTTCCTTAAGTAGAAAATGTCGCTACTGAACGACAAGCAACACGATTACCTTTCAGACGTAGAACTTATGCAATTGGCCACAGCGTCCAAAGCTGGTCGCCCATGGTTATGCAATGTCTGGTACGTTATGGATAATCAGGATAATGTCTACTGGATTTCACGCATTACACGCCGTCACAGCGAAGATATAGCCAATAACCCACAAGTCGCTTGCACATTTCATAAACCCTATAAGGGTGGTCCAGGCCTTAAAGGCTGTGCATTGGTTATTGCGGGTCTTGCCAAGAGTTTATCGGGCGCAGATGCCGAAAAAGTACTTCAGCTTTATGCAGAAAAATACCCTCAAATAAATGATACGCCCAACCTTGAAGAAACAATAGCTGGCACAGGGAAACACCTGTTTTATAGGCTTACCCCCCAAAATATCGTGTGGTGGGATGAAACTGAAGGGCATGATAACCCCAGACAGGTGCTTTTAGACAAAAATAATATCTAAAGGCGGTTATTCTGGCATTATATTTGCAAAATATTTAGTCATTAGATGATTTTTAGTTTTTATGGCATATAATGTTAATAAGCTAGAAAAGCTTTTAGAAGGTAGACAGAATGGTCACAGGTTTAGCAGGATTATCACCACAGTTGGCATTTAGGTTATTCATGGAGGAACCAGATGAGTATCTCCAGAATTTTCGTGATTCTGATCCTCTAATTGAAAAAGAAATCGAATATTTTAGAGATGCTGTGGAGAATGCAGAAACCACAGATGATCTTCTTAATGATTTCCGTTCTTTACGTTTCCTTTTATCAGCCTTTAGCCTTGAAGATGAAGCCATAACCGGTGTTGGTCGTGTCAAGAAAGTTCTCTCCGAAGATCCAACAGATACAAGCTCCCTTGCCTTTCAGCTTGCTGATGATCGCTTTTTGGAAATGGCAGAGACCCTTCGATTTGATCTAGAGTCTGGCCTAGACAATCTTAAAAATGATGTTATTTTCCAAGAGGATATTATTGACCGTTATGTACGAAACGAATTTGAAGTAGCACTGGGTGAATCATCAACACAGCTACGTGAAGCTGCCTTTTTTGCACGTAACATTGAAGATACAGATAATATTTTTGATATCCTTGGCCAATCTGTTTTAAGGAATGTAGTGCTTGGTGCCCTTTCATTGCCGGAAGAAATTGCTGTGCAAAGCATTGATACCCAAGCTGCAACTATTGAGTCACGTATTGATCTCCAAGATTTTTATGATAGCGATGCTTACAGTATCAGTGACAGAGATGTTGAAGAAGCACAAAGTGATGCTGCATTGATTGACTCCAATATTGCCCTTATCGAAGCTGCCTATACGGAAACCACCTATATAGAAGACGAACTCAATACAGCCCTTGATGCCTACAACACGCTTGATGATGATATTGATACAGGTGGGACAAATGCTGCCGATATAGCTGTACAAGAAACGGCTGTGCCTGAGCTGGTACGTTATGAACAAGTCCTTCTTGAAGCAGAAGACACTCTTGAGGACATTGACACATACTTCACAACACTTGAAAGCATTATCAGCCAAGCCAAGAACGGTGAAGGCACCTTTAGCCTCTTACAAACTGAGTTTTCTGACACTGTGGACAGCATTACAAACGCCATTAATAATGGTTCAGTGAATACGCTTATTGGTACAACTGAAAACCTTCTCTTAAGTGGGAGTGATGGGACACAATCTGTACAATATGACAGTGATGGCTCAACATTCTCCATCAGCCAATATGATCTGACGTCCCTCATTGACGATCTGAACACCGCCGTGACATCTTTTAATGCTGCATCGAGTGGTACAGATGTTGCGAATATGGCGACTGTTGAATCCCGTGTATCTTTTGCCAAAGAAGAAAAAGATACCACTCTGACGACTGTGCAGTCTGATATCAGCAATCTGGATACAACATTTGCCTCAAAAGATCTTTATGCGACCCTCAATACAGATGATCTACGCCAAGGTTTCCGATCTATTCGTGATGCTCTTGATCGCTCTGCACAAATCGATGTTCTTTTAGGCCAAATCGCAGACTTGGCCCAAGAATCTGCAGACCTTACATCAACAGCCGATCGTACGGATCTACAAAGCTCCTATGAAGACCTTGTCTCACAAATCCGCACTCTGGTTGAAAACACCAATGATAGTGGCCTAACAAACTTTCTTGATGGCACAGCCACACAAAGCTATGAAGTGATCAACGGTTATACATTAGATGTTCAAGGCGGCTTTGACCTTATTACAGATATTGTCGATGTATTAGAGGCACAAGATATCTTATCTCAAAGCAGTGCAGAACAAGTGAGAATTGATGCTATTCAGTCGGAAAATGATACAGGTGCCGCCAACCTATCACTCAACGATGACCTTGTCCTGATTGATACGGCTTATACAACCTATGACCCACGGGGTAGAATTGATAGTACTGTTATCAATCTCGCTGATGCCTTACCCTTGCTCTTAGATCAGGCCAGCGTGAATGGTGTGAACCTCTTGGATGCTGACCAGAATGATCTCACTGTTACTTTACAGACCAGTTCCTTTAATCTCACGATTGATGCACAAACCACATTCGAGTCAGACACACAAACTGCACTTGATAATATTGTCTCACTCCTAGGCACAGATCTAACAGGTGCTGTTTCAGCTCTAACAACTTTGGAATTGGATGTTTCAAGTACAGCCAGAGAACTAAATTCTGATGCCAACAGCCTCAACACTGAGTCCGCTAAAGTCGGTGCTGTACTTGATCTTGCAGCTCAACAAGCCGCAGAGGACAGTGAAAATCCTTACAGTGTGAATGAATATACGCTTGCCTTTATAGAGCGCTATCTGATTTTGAACGGTGAAACCAATGCGACAGTTACGGGTGACGCTCTGATTGCTAACCTGTTGTCTGGTGAAAGTGTCACAAGCTCCGATACAACCTCTGAAGCTGGTATTGCACTCTCCCTACTCTCGTAATACGATAAGGCTGTGAGTACAGCATCATCAAAATCGAAACTTCAATTCTTCCCTGTTGTTGAGCAAATTTATCAAATGCTGGACAGAGACATCACACTCTTACAAATTGGTGCACATGATGGGCAATACCAAGATCCTGTCCATCAAATCATTGAAAAACATCATGCACGGACAATAGGGCATTTGCTTGAGCCCATGCCGCACTATTTCAAGACGTTACAAGAGACCTATGCGCATTATCCCAAAATCCATCTCCACGAATTGGCCATCGGACCAAGCAATGGTCATGTACAGATGTATCATGTTCCACCTGAAGATATAGAGAAACATCAATTGCCTCAATGGGCACAAGGGTTGTCATCCTTATATAAAGATCGCAACGCTTTGAACTTTCCTAATATTGAAGAACACGTCACCGAAATAACTGTTCGGTCACAGACTTTGAAACATTTTCTCAGCAGTATAAATCCTGATTATATCGATATTATCGTGACCGATACCGAAGGGCATGATTACCAGATTATAAAAAATCTCGATTTTTCACAATTTAGCCCATTGCTTATTATGATTGAATACATTAACTTGCCTGCTCAAGAGCAACTACAAGCCATAAATCTTTTAAAGACTCATGGCTATCAAACTTCGATTAATGGTTATAACCTTTGCGCTGTAAGGAATGACATATGACAGATCAAACCTCCCCACAACCACAACGCCCCTTTATCGGCACCCATCTTTTAGCCATATCAGATGGCAAAGTCTTATTGATGAGACGCACAAAAGCTGCTGGCTTATCTGGCCGATATTCATTGGTCGCTGGCAAAGCAGATAAGGGAGAAAGCCCGACTGAAGCAATGATACGAGAGGCTTATGAAGAAGCCAATATACGTATTGATAAGGATAATATCCGCCTAACCACTGTTTTACACCGTGCCAATGCCGATTATAAAGGTGGGATAGAGGATGTGATGGAGTTGATTTACTTCACGGATACTTGGTCTGGCGAGGTTAAAAACATGGAGCCAGAGCTCTGTGATGACCTGCGTTTCTTTGACATTGACAACCTGCCACCAGAAGCGACAAGCACAGTGAAGAATGCGCTCGAATGCTACAAAAACAACATATCTTATCGCGAGATTTAAACTGGACTTACTTTAGGTAAGACGCAGCCATCCACTGAAACTTCTCATGTGTGAAGATGCGCTGAATAGCAAGATCTTCCGTGGCGACATCACCTTCATCAGCCGCAATGGACTGTAGAGATTTGAGAGATGAAATTAACTCATCCTGACTGACATGAAGATCTTTCACCATATCTTTAGCGGATAAGTTCTTATCTCCATCCTTAATGGTTGTCAGTTCCTGGAATTCTCCAAATGTTGCTGGTGCCTGACCACCAATGGCCAAAATACGCTCAGCAATTTCATCAATGGCTGTATTCACATCCGTATAAATCTCCTGAAAAAACTCATGAAGTGGCTTAAAATCTGGACCATGAACATGCCAGTGGTAGTTTTGTAATTTCACATAGAAGGCATAGCTATCAGCCAGGACTTTTTGTAAATTTTCGAGTGTCTTTGTATTTTTCATGTCTTATCCCTTTTGTTCTATTGATGATGGAACGGTTTAGTAATTAACAATTTATAGTGATCGCTGCAAAAAACAAGTCTACTTACCATCATACTGACGACGTAGAGACGCGCTGACCATCTGATGAATAGCATCTTGGTGACGTTTCGAAGCTTTGCCGCGGGATGGCTTTTTACTTTTATCTGACTCACCAGATACATTCTGCTCTAAAGCCCCCAGCAAACGGCTCATTGAAGTGGCTGATAATGGTTTTTGTGTCACAACACGACCCGGCTTTGCCCCAGGCTTGTTCACACGCTTTAATGGCTTTACAGTTTTCCCAACAGTCTTGCCCTTTGATACACGGCGTATAGCATGGGCAATAATGCCATCAATAAAGGGTGAAACCAGATCAAACAACAACTCTGGCTCTTTTTGTAATCTTTGTTTGATATAAATCTGTGCTTTCTTTGCACTGCCGCTGGAGAGATCAACGGCCTCTTGTATCAATTGACGTGTTTTTGCAGACATCGCGCCCCCAATCATTAACAACATCTTAATGATACGAAGTTTTAAACCCAAAAGGCAAGGGTGAAGTTAGAGACTACGTTGTAGGTGTTAAATCACTAATCTTTTCTAGGTACTCTTTTTTTTCTTCTATTCTTTTATCAAGCTTGAGATAGATTTCGATGGCATTTTGTGCAAAGTCACGATTTTTAAAATCTTCTTCTTCATCGTATTCACCTAGAGACTTTGTAAGATAAGTTTTGTTCTTCTCATAATTTTTCTTGCATCGCTCACTCATCTCTTCGAGGACCTCAAGCTCTTCTTTAATCTTTTCGATCTCTTCGTCAGGGTA
Organism: Alphaproteobacteria bacterium; assembly: GCA_964231155.1. Taxonomy (GTDB): domain Bacteria; phylum Pseudomonadota; class Alphaproteobacteria; order Micavibrionales; family SZUA-601; genus CAXRKA01. Next base: position 14,783 of record CAXRKA010000033.1, read on the forward strand.
TTCTCTATCTAATGCATTTTTCATGGCCAAATCTTCCTAACTCACTTCTAGTTTTTCTGATAGGCGATCAAGAAGATCAACAGCAAGCAAAAATGTATTGGATAAATCCAACATCTTCTCCTTATTGTTTTTTAATTGCCTTCTATGTCAATCCATAACTGCGTGATCACCATAATTCTTAGGACGACTATTTTCCAAATAAGACTGACCTTTTGAAACCGCTTTAAGCGTGTTTTTTAGTTCTTCTTTGGCTCTGTTTTTGATATCTTTAATCAACTCAATGTCAGCCAAATTCTCTTTTAAAATATCGTCGTATTGTTGATCTGCCATGATTTATTACCCTAAGTGACCGGTGTGTTATCCAGACCATGTTTAGTGCGTGTTAATTCATTAAAGGTCTCTATATTCTTGCGTACCTTATTAATGATATTACGCCCTTCATTTCTTCCATAGTAATCTTCCAGAATGCGCGTCTTTTCTTCTAGAAAAGCGTCATAGAGAAAATCCTGCATCTCTTTGATGCGTTCCATGTCTTTTGCAATATCGTCGTGGTTCTCTTCACTCATCTCTTTAACCGTGTCTTATGTTACATCTAGGGTGCTGGCAATTTTTTTCATATGATCAACAACTTTAACATAGACCTTACTCTTTTATGTTCTTGGCACAGAGTTAGAAATTGCTTGCATCTTATCAACAAGTTTTACATAGGTCTTGATTACACTGATTGTTTTGTTCTGAACCTCTATTTCTCTTTCATAGCTGTAACTTGGATGACCATTATTTTCCAGAATTTCTTTTATTTTTCTAAAGTAACCGTATAAAGCATAACGCATTTCATTGAGACGTGCAACGCCTTGCAACTGATTACCATCGACGATCTCTACTATTTTATTGATATCTTCTGTATTCATTATAACTTCTCTTTTTTTTAGTCATTTCAAACAGTATGGAATCCCATACTTTATCATCTTTCTCAAAGATGATAAGAGAATTTATGAATATGTCAATTGATTATGGTAATTTTTTGATGATTTTTGCCGGGATACCACCGACCACAACATGATCAGGGAATTCACCCTTCACAACAGCGCCTGCCGCTACAACACAATGTTTTCCAATACGTGCACCATCCAGAAACGTGGCTTTGGCCCCAATCCAACAATCATCACCGATTGCAATACCTTTTTCTGTCACACCCTGTTCTTTAATCAATGTTTTTGTATCATCAAAGACATGGTCTTGTGCATGAAAACTAACACTATGACCCATAATACAGTTTTCCCCTATGCTTACACCCCCTGAAGAGCCAATATGCGCATAAGGTCCAATCCCTGTGTTATCACCGATCTTGAGCCCCTTTCCAACATGTGACAAATGCCCTGTTGTGATGATGTCACTGTGATGACCTAGGGAGACATTATTCCCCAAAATAACCCCATCTTTTGATAACGCATCAATAGAACAATCACGGCCAATTTTGACGCCCGTTCCTAAAGATAGCTTTGCCTTATTACGAATAGAGACGCGTGCCCCAATAAATACTTTTTTCTGAAAACGGATGAGACCACGCAATAGATCAATCCCATAGCGTAGAATGAGATCAAAGATTACACCATCAGGGATAGCTGGATCTGCTGTGTAATCCCTACCGCTTAATTTGATCAAGGTACCTAAAAAACCATTCTTACTCATCCATCCACCAATCCATCAATGTTCGTCTAATATTTTGATTGTAGCCCTCAATCGTATAAAAAGTTTTATAACGGTCATAGCCTTTACGACCATGCTCTTCTTTCTTTTGTGGGTTATCAATATAATAGCCAATAGCACTGGCCAACCAGCCAGGAGAACCTGTTCGTGCCTTTATGCCTGTTTCTTGATCAACCACGATAGACTTGAGCCCCCCAGACTCTGTGGCGACAACGGGTTTTGAAAGAGACATTGCTTCAATAGCAACCAAGCCAAAGGGCTCTTCGTTTTGTGTCGGAACAAGCACAATATCTGACCAAAGATAATATTCCAGAATATTGGAATTAAAATTATGCAGCTCTACCAGCTGCCCAGTGCCTTGATTTTTAAGCGCCGCCTTTACGGCTTCAAGAAAATGTGTTTGCTGTTCAAAAACACCGCCCAATATCCTCAAGGCAATCTTCATCTCTGGATATTGTTTACGAACCAAACCAACAGCTTCAACAGCAATACGCTGGCCCTTATTTTCACTGATACGTCCCACCACCAATAGATTGAGCTTATTCTCATCGTCTGAACGTTCGTATTTTAGGCGTGTCTCCTTATCAACTTTTTTTGATAGATCTTCACAGCCATTGACCACCAAGGCATGATCTTTAAACCATGTAAAACAAAGACTATCCCTGACCTCTGGAGAAATAAACACAGTGCGTGAACCTGATAATCTAAAGAGCCAAGAGAACACGAGGGCTGTAAATCCTCGAACCAATTCATGCACGTGGATGACCGGTGATATTTTTGAAAACATGGCTGCAAGAATATAATCAATCACAACAATCGTATTGATGAACACATGATCATAGTCTTTCATTCTGGCTCGTGCCTTAAAGACACAGGCAATCGCACTTGGTAATCGTCCAATATTTTTGAGTTTTAAATTGGCCTTACGTAAAACCCACATATCACCAAAAATGATATTGGTTGCAAGGTTAGTTTCACGAATTTTATCGGCAAGTGAGCTATCTTGAGGCAGATGAATCGTAATCAGAGCATCAGGGAAAGCGACTTTGATTTGCTCTACAGTTCTCAGAAAAACTTTGTCAGAACCGTAGAGTTCATAACCTTGATGCACACAGAGTATTTTTCTTTGTCTGCCTTCATGCTGCATATAGTTCTTTCTCAGCTAGTTTTAAGCGACGTAGAACAGCGGCCAAAAGCTGGCACTTACAATGTATACCTCGGGCTAAGCGTGGGTATGTGTAGCCCTCTGTAAAATAATCGGTCATACCGTAATGGAGTTGATCCAGTAGATAGAAGAAATACCATTTTCTCACCACATGAATATCAACTTCAGCCGTCTCAGCAATCTCTTCCATCAACGCATCCGGATAAACCGCTTGGCCACTCACAGCTGCGGTATGTGAAACCAGATGGAACATGTCATAAAAAGGTACATGCCAGCCTGAACGTTCATAGTCAAGCAATGTGATTGCACCGCGTTGATCACGTAGACAATTCCATGTTGCCATATCTCCATGGACAGGCACAATACGGACCAAACCATCTGAGTTTTCAAGAGCATAAGCATGAATATAGTTATAGATCGCACGCCATAAATCCATGCGGCCATCTTTTTCAAATAAGAGTGGCAAATCCAGTGGCATCAAGGTTTCCATACGCTTTGTACGCTCTGTTGTATTCTTAAATATATGGAGTGACATATCAAAAGCGGCTTGATAAAGCTCCTTATATGACAGAGGATCTTGACCACGGTCAATCAGGTTATAACAGATATAATTTGTACCTGTTTTGAGAACATTGGTGAGTGAGAAATGTGATGAGAAGTAATCATGCGCAAAATCACACTGCCTCTTAAGATGAGCAATATCAGATGGGTCTTTATAGACCTTCAAAAAAACATCTTCGCCATTGAGCGTTGCGGCCCCAACAAAAAGAGCAGACTTATACCAATGCACATCCAGGAAATAGCCACCTTCAGCCGTATAGAATCCCTTACACACCTCTGCCCAAGCCTCGTTTATTTGACGATTATCTGATGGGCGTTTGGGTAATATTGCTTGGACACGTCCCATAAACTTATCTAAACACTGACGCAAAGGTGTCATAAACTGAATATGCTTGGATAAGCGTTGATAATCACCACACACCAAATAGCGTGCAGATAACTTCACATCATAGAGTTTTTTGAGTTGTGGCGCCTTATCGGTTGTCATTATTGAGTGCCTCTTTATAGATAGATAAAATCCTGTCACCGATTTTTGGCCATGTCAACCGCCGCTTATACGATGTGAGCGCTTTATCAATATATGTATGATAGCGGCCCTCTTCTACAGACTGGTAAATCGTATTAATAGCCTTTGCATAGCTCTTCGTTGTCTTTGCTGCTGATGCTGAACGTACAACGCTTAAACCACCTTTGCCAGCAACATAATCAGGGCCAGTGCCTTCAATAGTAATTGTGGGTGTGCCTTGTGACAAAGCCTCAGCAATCACCAAACCTTGCGCTTCAAAGCTTGGATAAACAAACACGTGGGCGTTCTTGTAGTAAGCCAAGAGCTCCTTCTGATCAACCCATTGAACGATTGTGCAATACTTCGAAAAGCCTGCCGCATCTATGTACTCTTCTAACGTGTCTAACAGAGGGCCTTTCCCAATAAATGTCATATGTGATGGACGGTCAGATGATTTTGTATCTTTAACGTGCTTCTGGAAGGCTTTTAGCGCAATCATTGTGCCTTTTAAGTCAACAAAACGGCCAACAAACAAACATTGAAACGTATCATGAGAAATATCTTTCTTCTCAATGGCTTTAAATGCGCTCCCTGCATAATTCTGAAAAATTAGTGGCAATTTTTTATCTTCAAATGGCCAAGCCAGATCTTCGTTGGCATAGAGGATTTGATCCGTACGATGTATAGCAAGCTTAAGGAATGGATTAATCCAGAAACACTGTTTAGCAAACCAAAACGCAGCCTCGCGCAACCATGAAAGAACTGGTTTATAGAACAAAAACTCTTGTCCAACATAGGGGTGATGGGCAATAGGACCCCATATCAGCTTACCGTGCTCATTCTTGAGAAAATGCGGCGCCCAATCTGCATGGAAGTTAAATTGATGCACAATATCAAACTGCTGAATATTTTGTAGAGACTTAACCTTACGCCCAACGAAATACTGCCACAAATAATAGTAAAGAATTATACCACGTGATTTTTTCTTATAGAAAGATAGCTGCTCCGGCACATCAACACCAATAAGATTAACATTCTTGAAATGTGGATCTGCTTCAAGCTTTTCAATATTATTGACTCTAGAAATCAGTGTTAGATCTTCGCACTTCTTGGCAATTTCAATGATATTGTTATAGCCGCTGCCGTCTTCAGAGCCTTTATCCTTCTCAATTTTATAAGCAATTATAAGAACTTTCATGAGACCACGCGTCTTGCTTTTTCGTTATCATCTTCATTGATTAAGCTCAGTTTAGGATCAAGGCTCAAAGACTGGAATAAGACCAAAAGCGCAAATGTAATCGAGAAATTGAGACTAAACTGCGTACTGTTGAAATTATGCTGAACAAATAAAGTTAAGATTGTAATATTTAACAACGTTGAACGTAGTCCAAGGGCAGTCGACATATACCAAACACGGACATAGGCGGCCAAAAGATAAATGATAAAAGCTAACAATGAAAAAATTCCAGTACTTAATAAAAGCGATAAATAACTACTGTGCGCCCCATAAAGAATCCCACTACCAAAATCAACACCATAACCAGCCACCATTACACCGTAACCATTACCAACCATAAAAATCTTTATTGTCATCTGTTCAAGTAGTGTAGCCCATAAAACTGTTCTATTGGTGAAAGTTAAAAGCTGCTCGACTTCTAATCCTCTTGAAATATAAGGCATAAGCTCTTCAATATTTAAAGCTCCAGAAAAGATTATTCCAGCAACGATCGCGCCCAAAAAACCAACAACACTTAAAACCAAAAGCGCTATACGATTACCATGCAAAAATACGGCAAAAATCAAGGCAACGATAAAAGCAATAAACACGGCAAAAACAACTGTCCGCGAAAAGAGTGCAACAAATAATATTAGCATAGCAAAAACCAAAATAGAGCGCATAAATGTTTCTATCTTATTCAAAGGCAAACGCTGAATACGCTCTGGATCCGTGAAATAAATAGCGTGAATAAAGCCATAAGCATAAAAAGCCGCCAGAATATTAGGGTGAATAATACCCATACCATGCAAATAAGAACGAAAAGCGCCTAGAAATGCACCCATACCTGTTTGTGACATAATATAAAAAGGCAGAGCTAGAGATAAGGTATAGACATAGACTAAATGCCTGAAAAAGAAGCGTCGGGCATAACGCCCTAAAAGAGCATCATATTGCACGATAATACAAAACATAGAGACAAAAGATGACAAGGTGATGACAAGCCGGAGCAACGAGAATGACCTGTCATAGGCCATGGGTATAGAAAGGAAAGCAAAGACAAAATACGCCAATATAGATTTGTTCTTTTTCAATGTACGAACTGCTGCTTGGGCGATTGATTTGGGCATGACAAACAACCACGAAAACGTCGCTATGATAGGCAACATCATAAACAGTGTCTTATAATAGACAAAGTAACTTGTACCGGTCATACCTGCACCTGTTCCAGCAACAAACGCCGTTCCTGTCATAAAAAACACCAATTGGATAAATACAAGGTTCGACGCTGCCTTAATATCCAACTTGGCGTAGTCTAAAAAATCTCCTGAAAGGATGGGATATCTCAAAAATAATTTAGACAAAACGTGTACCCCCTTGACCATCCAACCCGATCAAGCCAAGTGTCTTAATAACAAAGTTCACAAGGGCTCTTTGATACATTGGCATACTCTCTTTCCAACGCCTGTCTTCTCTAATTTCAATACGTCCTGTATCGAAACGAATAGGGTTACCTGAAACCGTTGGATGTGATGTCTTAAACTCATAGCTGTTGCCCTTGGGCTTTATAGGATTATGGCTTTTAAGTGTGGGGTTAATGAACTCAATCACCTTATTGATCTCTTGATGAGGATTGTGCGTAAGTTCAGCATAGTCAATTTCAAAAACCTCAAAGGATGGCTTAAAATAATGACCAATCCAGTCATTGATAAAGGCCCATTCCAAAGATGATGAAAGAATATTCTTCCGGCTCATCATACCGCCCTTACCTTGATCATATTTGGATTTATTCCAGCTATAAGCAACTGCGCGCGGATCACGTTTGAGGTGCAAGATTTTGACTTGCATATCAGAAAAATTACTAAAGGCTAAGCCATGTGTAGGGATTTTAGAACTGTCGATAATCACATCTGCATTAGATACATCAAATAAACCTGAAAATACCTTGTGATAGTACTGGCCATAACGACTCAAAATACTTTCAAAACGTGTTGATTTCCTAAAAACACGTGGCCATAAAAGTTGGCGCATGCGCAATGGACATGAAAGAGCCTCTTGCTCTGCTTCTTGCCAATCACCATTGTAGAGATGCTCCACCCATTTTGTCCAAAATGGTGATTGTTTGAACTCTACACCTTCACCTGTTTTTCGGTTCTGCTCAAAACCACGTTCTTTGAGATATCGTATCTCTCCCACAGACAAAACACCCGGTAATTGAGACAAAATCATCTCCAAAAGCGTGCTACCGCAACGGCCCGTTCCAGCAATATAGACAATTGTTTTACTCATGATAAATTCAACTTCTTACGTTTTTCCATGGTCATGAATGCCATTTGCCTAATAATATTTTGTTCAATATCATTCACCACTTGGTCTGGTGTTTGATTGGCATCAATATCAATAAAATTATGATGAGAGAGTAGTGCCTTCAAGTCTTGATAGGCCGAAGCCTGCAAAGTTGACTCCTCGATAGAAAGCTCTTTCTTCCGCTCATACGCAACCTCAGGTCAACATTCATAATAATCGACAACAACGGTTGAGGCAGATATTTCAAAGCAAATTTCAAAAACTTCTCAGACTTGGGGTGTAACCGGTAACGCTTCATATCCACATACATATCAGGCATAAACCGATCATAAAGTGAGAGACGTTTTCGTGTTGTTAGACAAAAACGATCTGCCCAATAGATGATAAAGTAGAATACGATCTTAGTGATTGAGGCAACCGTATTGCGCTTACTATGTGCATGCGGATTATTTTGTACCCGGCCCTTATCTGGTGCTTTGGGTGAAATAAGAGATGGCTTAAGGTGCCGAATTTCAACCGTATCCCGATAAGCCTTAAGATGGTCATATATATCAAAGACAGCCGTTGTCTTACCGGCACCATCAACACCGTAAAAGGCAATATATTGCTTATCAGTAACAATAAATCTTTTCACATGGAAGAACGCAAAACGCAGGTTTTGCAATAACATTGAAACACCATCTTTTTGCCATGCTTGACGGAAGAAGTGCTTTCTCCACAGATTAATTTTTGTATAGACCTCTGATTTATTCCCATCCTTAATCAGCTCACTCAACATCAAGCCATGTGTTTTACCAAAGATCTTAGTAAAGCGCTTTTCAGCTGTATCAGTCATAGAAGACACAACTTCTCTCCAATACGGCCATATTGATTTCTGCATTGTACCTGTATTGAGAAAACTATAGAAAAACGAAATAATGGTTTGATCCATAGGATGTGCAATATTGATTTGCAAACTATCCTGCTCAAATAATTGAGCTCGATCGATCACATTCTCAATAAATGAAAACTCCGCACCTGACCAACAGAGTTTTGTTCTTATTGTAAAGCGCTTGGTTTTTAGCTCATCCCGACCACGAATACCATAGACAGCAAAACTATATCCATCATAGTTACAATTAAGGTCGATAATATGAATACCATCCATATCCGAGATATGAGATAAGAGTTTTGGGACATCTTGATTAGAAATCACAATTTGAGGCTGTGATCTTGTGGCTTCATCTAAGCGTGAATGTCGTAAAACATCGTGCAAAAAGCAATAGGCGATACCGTCTTTGACTGCACGCTGATGAAGTTCTGTTAGAAATTGGTTTAACGGCATCATCATGATGCTTTCATCCTAAAGAGATTGGTGAGGCAATAAAAGGCTTATTCTTTGACGGCTAATGCGCATTACGTGGGAAAAGAAGCTCACGAAATGTCAGGAAAAAGATCTTGATATCCAACCAAAGGCCCAACTCACGAACATATTGAATATCATATTCTACACGACGCGTCATATCTGCGATACGCTTTGTACGACCTCTGTGACCCATGACCTGTGCCAAACCAGTAATACCTGGACGCACAAGATGTCTGCGCCAATAATTGCTGATATGCTGTTCATAAAAATAGTTGTGATCAACCGCATGAGGGCGTGGTCCGATAAGAGACATATCACCACGCAAGACATTAAAAAACTGTGGCAGCTCATCCAAGCTTGAGCGACGCAAAATCTTACCAATGCGTGTTACACGATTATCTGATATGCGTGCTTGTTTACCGCCAAACTTCTGCCCTAATGAATCATGACGCATGGATCTAAACTTATAAATCTTAAACATAGCCTGGCCTTTGCCATGTCTAAGCTGTGTATATAAAATTGGGGAGAATGGGGATTCAATCTTTAGAGCAATAGCAATCAATGTCATGATTGGCAAAGCAACAATAAGCAAACAAATAATAGCCAAAACATCAAACACACGTTTTAGATGTTTGCCGTAAAAACCTCGAACTTCCAGCGTTTCTATTTCATTATTATTATTTAACTGGGCCAAAATTTGTTCATATCCAAGAATAAAAAATCTCAATATTATCTCCTGCCATAACATCAAATGCCGATTTATTATACTAAAAAATAACATAAATTACACCTTTAGGTCTTTTGATCTAAAAAATACCCATGATGCTTAAAGTAGTAATGACTCATATCACCATAATTATATTTTGAGTGACGTTTAAGATCGACCTGTGAAATAACAAAGCCACCGACTTCGATATTGTCTTTATGCATCTGATTAAGACCTGAATGAACCACTTCACGCGGTGTTTTATTCCATTGAACCACATAAAGTGTTTGATCTGCGAGTTTAGCCACGACACGACTATCTGAAACGGCTAAACATGGTGGAGAATCTAGAATAATGTAATCATAGGAGTCCCTGAGTGAACTGATCAAAAGCTGCATATTATCTGTTGATAAAATATCAGCATCACCCTTTTGCATTGGCTTAGAATAAATACGGTGAAGACCTGTTTCTTTATCAATAGAAATCAACTTTTCTGGAGCTGCTTTACCTCTCAAAACATCAATCAATGAAACAGCATTACTATCGCCAAAGAACTTATGAACATTCGGACGCCTTAAATCACAATCTACAAGCAAGGTCTTATTTCCAGCAACAGCCAGTGAACGTGACAACCACACGGCAACGGTTGTTTTACCTTCACCTGGCATAGACGATGTCAAACTTAACACATGCCCTTGTGTTTTCTTATTAAGATTTTTAGGCCTATGCATCATGAGAGAGACACGCAATGCACGAATTGTTTCAGCAATCGATGAATATGGCTTATCAATAATATAATCCCCAATACGCTTAGGATCTTTTCTATCGACGATAGGGATCATTGTGAGTGTAGGAATATTATAAGCATCTTCCAGGTGGCGCGGCGTACGGTATGTATGGTCAAATTGCTCAAGGAAGAAGACCATAATCATTGAGAAAAATGCACCCGCAAAAGCAGAGATAATGAATATCGCTATTCTATTCGGGCTGGTTGGATATAAAGGACGCGCAGCATAAGAGATAATACGTGCATCTGCCCGCTCAATATCTTTTGTATGTTCAGACTCTTTTAGCCGTTTGAGATAGTTTTCATAAACCATACGGTCTGTGTTGGCCTGACGCTCTAGCTCTCTTAAGCGAATGGTTACAAAATTCTCACTTGATTTACGTTCTTCAAGATTAGAAACTTTACCCTGCAACTCAATCACTCGATCTTTAGCGCTCTCAGCCTCTTTTTCTAAGCTGTCTGTAACAATCTTGATCTCTTTCTCTATTTTTTTCTCAATTTGTGAAATTTTTGCTTTAGCTTCTATTAATCTTGGATGTTTTTTACCATAACGCCCCTTCACTTCGGAGTAAGCTTCTTCAGCTTCACTTTGTTCCTTCTTCAAAAGATTAACAAGATAATTATCAACCACCTTAGGCAGAGAACCTAAGTCTTTTTTTGCTGCAATAGCATGTCTTAACTGTTTTAAATCCGCCTCAACTTCAGTCAGATAAGATTGCGCCTTAACATACTCTGTATTGATTTCAGACAACTGCTGTGAAGTGACTTCTGCCTTGTATCCATCAATCAAATTATTTTCTGTTCTGTAGATTTCTACAGCTTCTGATGAAGCTCTTACTTTATCTGCCAAATCTTTGACCCGTTGTTCTAACCAAGACACCACGCGCTCTTTTGCTACAAACTTTGTTTGAATTTGATTGTCAATATAAGTATCAGCAATGGTATTGGCTAAGGCTTGAGCCATATCTGGGTCTGTATGTTTGATTTTGATACGAATAACCAAAGATCTGCCAATTGGCGTAATAGTGAGCTTTGATAAAAGAATATCTTCAGCAACACGAATATTTTCTGGGGTCAACGGCATGTGTGTTTGTAATCTCTTTTCTTTGCCCAAATCAGGATTAAACTCAGGCCTTTCATGGAGAGCCATATCTTCAATAACCTCACGAATAACACCACGTGAGCGTATGACCTCGACCTGACTGAGAACAATTTCACTATCTGGGGCCAAACCAGAAACCACTTTCTCAAAATTGATAACACTTGAGCTTCTTGGTTCGACTAAAACTTTGGCTGAGGCCTCATATTGCGAAGGCATGTTTTGGACAATCGCATAAGCCGATGTGATAAAAAGAGCCATAATCATAAAGATGATGTAGCGCTTACGCCAAAGCGTTGAGGCAATATCACGCATATTGGTAATATCTGTTACTTCGGAACTACTAAGCGTTCTTGGTTTTCTGATTGATTTTGTGTCTTCTGTCATCTGCATCATATCCATACTAAAATAGACGCTCTTCAATCTCAATAATATCGCCTGGAAGAACAAAACTATCAAGTTCAGCTGCATAGTTAATAATTTCAGGATCAACACCTTCTACATCAGTGACACGACGTTTAATAATAATAGAGTCACGATCAGCTCTATAGCTAAATCCACCACCCAAGGCAACAGCATTAAAGACAGTCATACCACTAACATAACTATAACTGCCAGGCTCTCGGATTTCACCAACAATATAAAATGGCCTGTAATCACTGATATCCAAAGATACCCTTGGGTGTTTGAGATAACCATTACGAAGTGCTTTAACGATATTTGCCTCAACATCTTTAACATGTTTATCTTTGACATTAAGAAAACCAACAAGAGGAAAATTGATTTGCCCTTCACCATCAACACTGTACTTACCAGAGAGTTCATCCTCACCATAAACAACAATCTTCAATACATCACCTGAATCAAGTGTATAATTCACTGCAGAATGAGCCTGTTCTGGCAAAACAAAGAGGTTGTTTCTTGAACCAGAACACGCCGCCATTACCAGGGATAAAGCGCAAAAAATAATTAATTTATGTATTACACAAAATCGTTTCATTGTGATGTGTCAAATACGAAGTGCTAGAATTGATATTTAAGACTTACTGTGAATAGACTACGTGTATAATCTAGCGCTTTGATGCTTGAGTCCCTCCTATCATATCTATATTCAAATATCATGCCAGTACTACGATTGAGTTTATAGTTCAACGCAAATCCTATGCCTGATATATCGTCATCCCTTGTAATTTGCTCATAACTATTGGTTTCATATTCAGAGAAAACTGAAAGCTTCATATTTCGTCTAAACTTATGTGCTAAGCGAATATAAGATTGCGTAGAAACAAAACCAGAGCTGCCTGTTGCTGCCGTTTCTTTTACAGAGCGATATAGACCCGCACTTACAGTTGTAATTGGTGAGATATTCCAATCGGCACTTGCTTCTATGGCTATACCATCAATACCGTCCAGTGATGGATCGTCGTAGCTTTGTTCTAGATAACCAATGCCCAGGTCTGCACGGATAAGCGGTGTTGGATTAAAACGTGCGCCGGCCAATATGTTAAAACCACTGGAGTCACGCTTTACCCCCACATAATCAGCAGATGCAACAATGTAGTCTGGACGCTCATAATCAATGCGGTTGATTTCAGTCTTAACAAAGGCCTGATAATCTCTATTGATATCATACTGCAGACCAAGACGTGCATACCATTCATCCCTATCACGATCATTGTTGATCACCGTAGCCATTATCACACCGTCAGTATTAGAGAAGGAATAATGCTGCCATTCTATACCTGTTGTTATACCATACCGGCCTTTTTGATATGTGAGATCCAGAATAGTGTTATAATGCGTATAGCGAGTGGGTTCAGCAATAGACTCTAGACTGTCCTCTGAATTTCTATCCTTATGAGCTCTTGAATAGCTGGATTTAGCCCTTATATCAAAACCACGTGAGACTTCTTGGTTAAAATTTACAGAGACCATATTATTCGAATAATTCTCAGCTGTATTGTCTGCATAGATACCATTTCTTGATTTAACAAAAAGGTCTACAATCTGATCAGGTCTATTATAAGAGACGCGCAAAGTCGGCTCTATAACCGTAATAATATCACTTTCTTTTACGTTATCTGAGTAAAAGATATTATCGCTGAACTGTAGCTCTGTGGAAATATCTGGATAAAACTGCCATGCCCCAGCACGCATACTAAGACGCTCATATTCAAAAATCCTAGACTCATCAACGGTTTTTGTTTGTCTTGTTTCACCTAGATGGTCTGTTTCAACTGTTTCTTGAGCCAATGCCATACCCGATACGGACACCAATTTATACAACAAAATCAAGGCAAAAGCAGCAACACGAAGCCTCACTGATGGTTTAGAAAACTTTTGAAACACTGAAATGCTCCTCTAAAGTTTTATGCTTATTCGCGTTTGAGACTTGAATAAATTGCCGCTCAACACCATTAAGACGCAGAGCCGTAAAAACACCAGTGCTGCAAGGATTGGTATGCACCCCTATCCGATTATGGCTCTCAAAAGGCATTAAAGAGGCATTATGCCCATGAACAACAATCTTTTTATACTTACGGCGCGAATATAAGAAAACATCACCGATGGAGATAAGGTCTTTGGGTGATTGACGCTCTAATGGCTGATCTGGTCTAACACCAGCATGAACAAAGAAATAATCACCAATGCTATGAGATAAGGATAGATTTTTAAGAAACTCAATGTGGTCATCCGGCATCACACGCATAAGGGTTTGGCGCAATTCAACCAAATCTTGTCCAGCACCCTTATCAAACTCCAAACCATAACTTTCGAGTGTTTCTTGGCCACCCTTTTTATACAACCAATCCATGGAAAACGAACGCCCCAAGGCGAAATTCATAAAATAGAGATCTTGATCACCCAAAAGGAATGTTTCCTTAATGCCCTTCAGTGGTGTTGAAACAAAGATATCAATCACATCTGCAGATGACGGTCCGTGCCCTACATAGTCCCCTAAGTAAACAATCTCAGTATCGTAAGCCAACATCCCATCTCTTTGCGTGCGCTCAAGAATGTGTCTACGCATTGATGCCAAAGCATTAGCTTGACCATGAATATCAGGGATCACGTAAACAATACGCTGATCTGACACAGACGGCCTAGAATCGTGAATCTGGCGAGAGCCAATGATTGGATCAATGCGGGACATACACACACCAAGAATATGGTTATTAAGGACAGAATAAAGATACCTGAGGCACGAATCGAATGCAATACCCTAAGAGTGGGCATTAAGGTCTTATTTATAAATAAAATTTAACAAAGGAGAGATTAGCGATCTTCCATATACTCTTGCTGAGCAGATTGGCCACTATGACGTGACCCAAATAACGGTGTCCGAGCAGACTTTCTTTCAGTCTTTTCATTACGCACACTGATCTCTTTTGTACGGCGGTAAACCTCTTTTGCTCTTCGGCTTTCATCAGGGTGAACATACTTCACACGACGCCAGCCTTTATAAAGCATACAGCCGTCAAAATCATGATAATCAGAGTGATCAACGCGAAGGTCGCCCAAGAACTCTGGTTCATCCCAGTAAGGCAAATCCTTTAAGGAGGCCATAATCTCATCCTGCTCAACATCAGACACTGGATCTAAGAAATATGGTATTTTCTCACGATCACCCGCAAGCTTAGCAAGCTCAATAATTTCGTGAACACATTCAGCTATATCTTGCTCGAGATGTTGTTGCGCTTTAGGGCCAGTGAGGTAAAGGCCATCAGCACTATCAACGCTTTGCCAATAATGCGTTCCCCCGGAAGGTCTAGAGCTACAAGCTGATAGCAATGAAAAACAGAGAATAGATAAAATAGAAATACGCAAAAGATGTTTCATGGGTTTTATAAGCCTTATTATCCTTGATCAACTTTTATTATTTTTAATGGTTTCATGCCGCCGTTGCAAGATGATAGTCATGCATTTAAAGCTTCTTAAGATTTATTCTTGCTTTGCCCACCATGTTTCTATGACAGGACCATAAAGTGAAACACGTTTAGGAAAATCAAGACCGGCCTTAAAAGCAATGTAATCTTTATCAGAGTAATAGAGCGGTATGCCAATATATTCATGCATAATCACACGGTCCAAAGCACGCGCAGCGGAGACGAGTTGTTCACGTGTTGTGACGGTTGTGAGCACCTGAATAATATCATCGATAGCAGTATTGCTCACACCTGAATAATTGAGGCCACCATTTGCAAGAGCGGCTTGAGATCCCCAATATACCGCCTGCTCAGTACCTGGGGACAAAGAATTGCGCCAATAATGCATAATCATGCCATAATCATATTCCTGTAAACGACCTGCATATTGCGCACTATCCACAGTCCGCACCACCATATTGATCCCGAGCTTTTTTAAGGTCTGTTTGTAATAGAGAGCAATCTTTTCATTGGCTGGATTATCAAGAAGGATTTCAAACTCAAATACCTTCCCCGTTTCACTATGGGTCAAAACCCCCTCTTTCAAAACCCAACCCGCCTCTTTAAGTAGCTGGCTGGCCTGACGCAATTGTTGACGTTGTACTTTAGGATCAGCGCTTTCTGGAAACTGGATTTGCCCCTCACTAAAGACATCCTCTGCCAAAACCCCTTTATGCCGTGACAAAATCTCTTGTTCGAATGAAAGCACATCGCTCTGATGAGCCAATTCGGAGTTTGCGAAGATGCTATTGAGGCGTTTATAGGCGTTATCAAAAAGTGTGGTGTTCACCCAGGAAAAGTCAAAAGCGAGAGTTAAAGCTTTGCGTACACGGCGATCTTGAAAGATTTCCTTGCGCATATTAAAGACCATAAAACGGGCCCACTGTGGGCGACGATTATCAAAAGCCGCCTTTAAGATACCCCCATTTTCTATGGCCTTAAAGTCATAATTCTTTTGCCATTGATGTGCTGTCCATTCACGTCTCATATCATAAGCACCGCCAACAAATGCCTGAAATGCAACCGTATCATCACGATAATAATCATAAGTGATACGGTCAAAGTTATGGTGGCCACGATTACTTGGTAAATTCCGTGCCCAATAATTAGCTCTACGCTTATAGACAATTTGTCGGCCAGGTTCAAAACTCTCAATTTCATATGGTCCAGAACCCAAAGGCTTTTCAAGTGTGGTTTTTGAGAAATCTTTGTCACTCCAATATTTCTGAGAGAGAATTGGCATCAAAGATAAAATTAGCACAGTTTCCTGATCGTATCCTTCGCCTAGGTGAAATGTTAAAGCCTGCGGAGAGTGCACAGTGATTTTATCCACCAATTTATAAATACGGCGTGCATTGGGGCGACCATGTTGTTTGAGCTGCTTGAATGAATAAATGACATCACTTGTAGTGATGGGTGTTTTATCATGGAACTCAGCACTTTGATCCAAGAAAAACGTGATTGCTGAACGATCGGGCGCCACTCTCAACTTTTTTGCAATCAATGGATACATGGTAAACGGCTCATCCCAGCTGCGTCGCATCAATGAGTCAAAATAAGACACATGTGATAAACTCTGCGGCGGTTGACCCATAATCAAAAAAGGGTTGAGACTATCAAAACTCCCTAATGCCGCACGTTTGAGCTCTCCCCCCTTTGGCGTCTGTGGATTAGCATAGTCAAAGCTCTGAAAATCTAGGCCATGTTTAGGCTGACCATGCATAGCCAAAGCATGGGTTTCTAGCCAGTTATCCGGAATAGCCTCCATAGACGCATGTTCGATGACCACATCACCAGCCAATGCCCATGAGGGACTAAAAAATAAGAATGAAATAATGAGACAATAAAGAATCCAGCGCATTATGCCGCCAAAAGTTCTTTCAATTGCATTTCAGGGCGCCCACCCAAATGGGTTATGACTTCAGCTGATGCTTTCACACCCAGAATACCGCACTCTCTTGGCCCCATACCATGTGTAAAGCCATACAAAAACCCAGAGGCAAACAAATCACCTGCACCCGTTGTATCAACAACCTTCTGTACGGGCACAGCATCAACACGATAAGTACGGTGTTCATGCAGAACGGCTGCACCATTTTCACCCAATGTGACCACGGCATACGGGCAATCCATTTTCAATCGATCAAAAGCTATTTAAAGATCATTGGACTTATAGAGCGCTAAAATTTCTTCTTCGTTTGAAAATAGCAAATCAACATGAGTGGCCACCAAATCAAGAAAAGCGTCTCTATGACGATCAACACAAAATAGATCAGATAATGTCAAAGCCACAAGTGTTCCATTGTCTTTAGCAATCTTTGCACCCATCTCAAAAGCGGCTTTGGCAGATGGTTTATCAAACAGATACCCTTCAAGATATAAAACTTTAGATTGAGCAATTATATCAGCATCAAGATTCTCTGCAGCAAACTCTGTAGAAACACCCAAGTGCGTACACATTGTTCTTTCGCCGTCTGGTGTAACCATAATATGGCAGCGTGCTGTCACGCCATCACC
>CAXRKA010000034.1:0-6661 GCA_964231155.1 Alphaproteobacteria bacterium
CCTACTTACTATCTGTGGAAATCAATTTGTACTCCATTTGTTCTAACATTTGGTGAATCACATGTCAAGGCTGGTCAAGAGAACTAAAAAAGTCTAGGATTTATATACCTAGTGTTATTTCACCATTGTGTCTAAGTGATATGTTACAAAAGCCTTATATCATATGTTTGGTTTTGCTTGTTTTAGCGATCTTTGTTTTGAGTATCTATCAATTCAGTGATGATCAGTCTTCATCATTCGAAACTGTAAGTTTTGATGAAGAGAGAAAACCTTTCCAAGATGACATCTTTATCCCCAATCAAGGACAAAAGTTTGATTTTGTTCCCGATGAGTCCGAAGATATTGAACAAGATAACTCATTTATCCTTCAACATGGTACTGAAAAGGAAGCTACAGAAGTTGATACAGAAGAGATGGAGGTCTATGCAGAAACACAAGAGCCTTTAGTGGTTCCAATGTCTCATTTTTCTGTGGATGATTTAGGCAAGGTATTTCCTAAGAATGCATCATCTTTGAAAGATAAAATTCTAGGTCCACTCTTTGACGCAAAACGTGATTCCGTCAAATCAGATAAAAAAATTATGTCTGATAAGCCAAAAGTTGTTGTGGTTATTGATGATCTGGGTGTTAATCACCGTAGAACAAAAGATATCCTTGATATTAAAGCGCCTATAACATCATCTTTCTTGCCCTATGGTAAGAATCTCAATCGTTATATTAAAAAAGCGCAAGAGCAGGGGCATAGTGTTATGCTTCATATGCCCATGGAACCGTTTGGTCTTACTAATAATAATCCTGGACCCGATGCATTATTGGTTGAAAACGCTCCACAGATCAACCAGCTTTATCTATTGAAGGCGATCAACAAATTTCCGACGTTGATTGGTGTGAATAACCATATGGGTTCGCGCTTTACAAGTCAAAGAGAAGCCTTTGAACCAATTGCAGAGGAAATTGTTCAAAGAGAGCTTATCTTTCTTGATTCCAAAACATCACAGAGCAGTGTCGTTGAAGAGCTGATTAAAGAGCGTGGTGGTAATGTTTATGTACGTGATGTCTTTATTGATCATTATCCAGATGCTAAAAGAATCAAAAGGGCTTTGAAACGTATAGAGAAAATAGCTCAGCGTAAAGGTTATGCTATTGCTATTGGGCATCCAAAGAAAGATACGATTGAACAGCTCAAGCTTTGGATTCCATCACTAGAATCTAAAGGGATCGAGTTGATTGCGCTCGATACACTCCATCAGATAAAACAACAATAATGATTATTCTTCGCCTCTATTGATAAAGGCACGATTGAAGAGCGCTTGATTGATCTCAGCATTGTATTTGTCGTTTAAATACAAAGATATTTGCTGCTGTAATTCAACAAACTGATCATTGGCAATCTTTTTACCCACTTCTTGATAGTCGGCAGAACCACGGCTGATATTCTTTTCTTCAATGATATCAACGAGGCGAATAACGTAGATGCGACCATCATTGTCTGAAGCAAATGTAATATCATGTTTTTGAGGTTCCAATTGGAAAGCAGAGGTTTGAATAATGGATTCTACAGATCCAGCATCGCTATGATTATTCACATTAGGACGTTCCAGAGAGTTATAACGCGTGTAAGGCAGGTTCATTTTCTCTGATAAGCGTTGAAGATTTTTATTGTCTGAATCTTTGTAAGCTGTAATGACATCATTTGCTGTTTGGCGCAGTGTTTCATTTTGTTTCTGCACGGCCAAGGTCTCAATGATATTGGCTTTGACTTCTGCCAATTCCTTTTGCTTGGATGCAGAAATATCTGTCACTTGAATAAGGGCATAGCCACCATTATCCGTTTCTATCAAAGGGCTGATTTCGTCTTTGTATAGAGTAAAAGCATGGCCAAGAAGAATGTCCTGGCTGTTTTGAAACTCTGCAAGGATGTTGTCACCTGATTGTGGATCGTTTCCATCTTGGGGTAAGCCTTTTACAGATAAAACTTTAGCGTTATACGCCTCAGCAATACTATCAAGGCTATCGCTTTCAATGGCCATTGTATCAAGCTCTTCGGCTAGGGCAAAAAGGCGGTCGTCAATTTGCTCATCCTTCAGACGAATAATGATATCATTTTTAACGTCGTCAAAGGACTGCATTTGGTCATTAAGACGTTCTTGGACACGCACAACATGAAAGCCTAGGCTTGTTTGTGCGGCTGTTTCAGACCAGCTATTATCACTTGTTGTTTCAATAAGTTCAGCAACCGCACCAGGTAAGCTTTCGATGCTTACAGTCAGGTCTTTAAGTTCACGTTTGCCTTCAACAGCAACATCAAAGGGAGATGTGTTGTTTTGAATGGCTTCAATAAGTTTGTCAGCGTCATCTTGAGAGGGAACGATAATCTGATCGAGTTGAACTTGTGGTGGCAATGCAAAATCATAGCTGTTGTTATCGTAAAAGCGACGAGCATCGTCATCTGAAACAACAATATCTTTTGTGACATCATCAGGGTCAATAATCAGAACATCAAAACTACGTGTTTCAGGCGTCACAAAACTGAAGCTGTTGTTATCGTAATGCGCTGCAATCGCGTCGTCATCGATTTGTGGGAAAGGTAAGACAGTCTCACGATCAACGGTCACAACCTCAACAACGCGTTTTTCTTTGGCATTTTTGAAAACTTTGTCTGTCAATGTGTCAGGCGCTTCTGACCAAGAGGGGAAGATTTGGAAATAAATGTCACTAGCAACATCACGTTTGAGAGAAGCAACATAGCTTTGCTCATTCATGCCCACATTACGGAGTAGGAAATCCATTTTATCTTTATAACTGGATTCAATGGGTAGGCCGTCCAATTGTGATTTAATAAAGCCCGCCACCACATCATCTGAGACACGAATACCAGAATTTTGAGCTGCAGCCACAAAAATGCGTTGATTTAATTCACGTTGTAATATGACCTGGGCAAGGTTCATTTGTTGAGCTTGATCTCTTGAGATGCCTTGGCGTGTGAGTAAGCTTTGATAGCTTTGATAAAACTCATTGAGGCTGATGTCTTGGTTGTCAACACGCGCTAAAACCTGATTGCCATCAATGCCACCGCGGAAGAAGCCACCGACATCCATAAGGACCAATCCGGCGGTTGCCATAGTCAGTAAGCCAAAAAGAATGAATTTAATAAAACCTTTTCCAGCACCAGTGCGCATTGCGTTCAGCATGTTTATGTCCTTTAGTAGTATAAATATTGTAGCTGATCTTACAAATTGCTCTGGCAAAGGGCAACGGCTTTTTATCAAATCACCACTTGAGATGAAGCTTGTAGATAGAAAACAAAATCTGTACACTGCAGGTGGAAAAACAGAAAGACAAAACAATGAAAAAATTGATTGCTGGAAACTGGAAAATGAATACCACACGGGAAGAGGCGGGTCGGCTCTTTTCGGACTTAGCGGCTGCTAGCGAAAGTCTAGATTTTGACACAATCGACATGTTGGTTTGTCCGCCCTTTACATGGTTGATGATGGGCTATGATTATTTATCTGATGTGCCGGTTATGGTCGGTGCTCAAGATTGCTCTGCCGAAGAATCAGGCGCTTATACAGGTGCTATATCTGCTGAAATGATCCGTGATACACGTGCAGAATGGGTGATTGTGGGGCATTCAGAGCGCCGTCATGGTTATGCACATGACAGCAACCAGGATGTTTTGGAAAAGGCCACTGAGGCATGGGATAAAGGTTTAAAGACCATTGTTTGTGTTGGAGAAACCCTGGAAGAACGTGAAAATGGCCAGGCTATTGATGTTGTCAAAACACAAATTGATGAGAGCATGCCAAAAGGCGCATCTCCTGATCATTTTGTTATTGCTTATGAGCCAGTGTGGGCTATTGGTACAGGCCAAGTGGCATCTATTGATGATATAAAGGATATGCATGAAGCTATATTGGATCATGTATCAGAAACACATGGTTCTGGTGAATGGCGTGTTTTATATGGTGGCTCAGTGAAACCCAATAATGCTTCTGATATATTGTCTTTAGACAGCGTTGGTGGTGTTTTGGTCGGTGGTGCAAGCTTAAAAGCGCAAAGCTTTGTAGACATTGCCTCTGCTATTTAATATAAAGAGTGAAAAAATAGACTAGAAAGATTCTCTATCATGGAAAGCGTCGTACTTGTTATACACCTTATTTTAGCTTTAGCGATCATCGCTGTTGTTTTAATCCAACCATCTGAAGGTGGAATGGGATCCATGGGTGGGGGCTCTGCATTATCAGGCCTGACAACTGCTAAAGGCGCTGCGAATTTCTTGACACGTCTCACTGCTATTTTGGTGACATGTTTTATTATTACATCTTTGACCTTGGCTATATTGGCTGGACGTCATTCATCTGAAACATCCATTGTTGATATGATTCCTGCGACTGAACAAGCTGTTCAACCGGCTGAAATACAACAAGAACCTGACATACCAATCTCACAATAAATGACAACACAATATATTTTTATTACCGGTGGCGTTGTTTCCTCATTAGGAAAAGGTCTCGCCTCCGCAGCCCTCGGTGCGTGCCTGCAGGCTCATGGCTATTCTGTTCGGCTGAGAAAAATGGATCCTTATCTGAATGTTGATCCAGGAACGATGTCCCCCACCCAGCACGGTGAGGTTTATGTCACGGATGATGGGGCTGAAACGGATCTTGATTTAGGTCACTATGAGCGCTTTACAGGGGTACCTGCACGAAGTACTGATAATATCACAACGGGTCGTGTATATACGAATGTTCTGACAAAAGAGCGTCGTGGGGATTATCTTGGTGCGACAGTTCAGGTTATTCCTCATATCACAGATGAAATTAAAAACTTTATTGCTTCAGCAGAAGGCACAGCTGATTTTGTACTGATAGAAATAGGTGGTACAGTGGGGGATATTGAAGGTTTACCTTTTATTGAGGCCATTCGCCAGTTTTATCATGATAAAGGCCCTGAGCAAGCCATGTTTATTCATATGACGCTTTTACCTTATATCAATGCAGCCAAAGAATATAAAACCAAGCCAACACAACATTCAGTTAAGCAACTTTTGTCCATGGGGATACAGCCTCATATTTTAATGTGTCGTTGCCGTGAACCGATCACAGATGATCATAAGAAAAAAATTGCACTATTTTGCAATGTGCGTCCTGCTTGCGTTATTCCAGCTATTGATGTGGAGACCATCTATCAAGTGCCCATCACTTATCATGAGGCTGGACTGGATCAGGAGGTTCTCAAATACTTTGATTTACCAAAATCTGAAAGCAAACCTGACCTTCAGCGCTGGTATGATATTGTTGATGCTGTTCAAAACCCCGAAGAAACTGTTAAAATTGGTATTATTGGAAAATATACAGATCTCCTTGATAGCTATAAATCATTATCTGAGGCGCTTATTCATGGTGGTATTGCCAATCGGGCACGGGTGGAATTGAAATGGATCAAAGCTGAAGAGGTGGAAGAGGCCGATGATGCACATCTGGTACAAATGCTCAGTGATGTTCAAGGGATATTAGTTCCTGGTGGCTTTGGCCAACGGGGGACTGAAGGAAAAATTCAGGCCATTCAATATGCTAGAGAAAATAAGATACCTTTCTTTGGTATTTGTTTTGGTATGCAGATGGCAGTGATTGAATCTGCGCGTCATCTGGCGAAGATTGAAGATTGTGGCTCATCGGAATTGGGGCAGTATAAAAATACAATTGTTGGCTTGATGACAGAGTGGGAAAAGGCGGGTCAAAAGCTGACACGCGATAAAGACACAGATCTTGGTGGGACAATGCGTTTAGGGGCTTATCCATGTGTTATTGATGAAGACAGTTTGGCCTATACAATTTATGGGCAAGAATCTATTAATGAACGACATCGCCATCGCTATGAGGTGAACATCAACTTTGTTGATGAATTGGAAGAGAAGGCTGGTTTATTCTTTAGCGGCCTTTCACCCGATAAAAAGCTACCAGAAATTGTTGAAAGAAAAGATCATCCATGGTTTATTGGTGTACAGTTTCATCCTGAGCTGAAATCAAAGCCGTTTGAACCGCATCCGCTGTTTCAATCCTTTATTATCGCAGCTTTAGAACACGGACGTTTGGTGTAAGCAAATGACAAGTCAAAGACCTATTCCACCTTATTTTTCTAATCCAGACAATGCTAGCTGCCAACAGGCGTGTCTCAAAATGGTGCTGACGCATTTTGAGCCTGAAAAAGAGCACTCATGGGATAAATTAAACACAATATGTGAATATGAAAAAGATAAAGCCACTTGGGATATTGTCGCTCATTATAATATGCTCAATGAGGGCTATGAAATTCTATTTTACGATGATATGAATATGCAAGCTTTTGCAGATAATACACTTGATTACATGAACAAAGAATACGGAGTTGAGTACACTAAAACATGCTATAAAATTTCAAATATGAGTGTCGCTTCAGCTTATGCAAAGAAACTCCACAACTTGAACTCAGATTATTATAAAATAATCAAAAGTGGCTTTGATATTGAGAAAATTTCAAACTTGTTAGATCAAGGCTTTATGGTCATTGTTTGGGTTGATTTAGCTAAGCTTAATAATAGAGATTCAGAAGAGATTGAAGGACATTTTATTGTGGTCTATGACATTGATGACGAGTATGTTTATTTTCACGATCCTAT
>CAXRKA010000035.1:0-3274 GCA_964231155.1 Alphaproteobacteria bacterium
GAGAGGATCATGTCTCGAATACAGCATCTCATGTTCAGATGTTTGAAGCGCTGGGCGCCAAGCCGCCACGTTTTGCTCATATTGCGCTTTTAACAGCTAAAGATGGTTCAAAGCTGTCTAAACGAACAGGGTCTTTGTCAACAGAAGAACTGCGCGAAGATGAGGTGCTTGAGCCACTATCTATTTTATCTGTCTTGGCACGTCTTGGCACATCCGACCCTATTGAAGCCGTCAAGGATCTTCATCAGTTGGTCGAAAGTTTTGATTTTTCAAAGTTCTCCCGTGCGGCAGCAAAGTTTCAAGTCGAAGATATAAAACGCATCAATGCTCAAATTCTTCATGATATGGATTACAATCTCATTGAGCCAAAACTTTCAGAGCGCGGACTTAAGATTGATGAAGCGTTTTGGAATGTTGTTCGCCATAACATTGAGACACTGGGTGATGTTCAAGAGTGGTATGACATTGCGCAAGGGCCAGTTGATAGTGAAATTCAAGATGAAGATGCAGAGTTTATTGAAACGGTAGCCAGTTGTATGCCTGATGGCCCATGGAATGAAGAAACATGGGGACAATGGCTTGAAGCTATAAAAGGTAAGACGGACCGTAAGGGTAAGTCACTGTTTATGCCTATCCGTAAAGTTCTAACCGGCATGAACCATGGCCCAGAGTTGGCTGATCTTTTGCCGCTCATTGGTTATGAGCGCGCTAAGGCACGATTGAATGGTCAAGATCTAAAAGACGTTGCTTAAGAGATGACTGATATTCAACTTTACAATTCACTGACGAAATCCAAAGAGACATTCCAACCGATTGACCCGGACAATGTCACACTCTATGCCTGTGGACCAACGGTCTATAATTATATTCATGTTGGCAATGGCCGTATGTGTGTGGTTTTTGATCTCTTGTATCGTGTTTTAAAAGAGCATTTTCCTAAAGTCACCTATGCGCGCAATATCACGGATATTGATGATAAGATCATGAATGCTTCAAAGGAAACAGGCCAATCTTGTGAAGAGATCAGCACGTTTTATGATCAGGCCTTCCAGGATGACACTAAAGCGATCAACTGTTTAGAACCAGATGTTCAGCCGCATGCAACAGAATATGTTGATCAAATGATTGCTATGATTGAGCGTATGATTGAACATGATCACGCTTATGCAGCAGAAGGGCACGTGTTGTTTCATGTGCCAAGCTATGATGACTATGGGAAGTTATCCAATCGTTCACGTGATGAGCAGATTGCTGGTGCACGCGTTGATGTCGCCCCTTATAAAAAAGACCCAGCTGATTTTGTTTTGTGGAAACCATCAACAGATGATCAGCCAGGTTGGGATAGCCCTTGGGGACGTGGCCGTCCGGGCTGGCATATTGAATGCTCAGCGATGTCGACAGATATCTTGGGAGAGACATTTGATATTCATGCGGGTGGTTTGGATTTAAAATTCCCGCATCATGAAAATGAAATTGCCCAAAGTTGCTGTGCCAATAAGGGATCCAACTTTGCAAAACTTTGGATGCATAACGGTTATCTGAATGTTGATGGTGAGAAGATGTCAAAATCTCTTGGCAACTTCCACACAGTACATGACGTTTTAGAGAAGTATCCAGGGGAAGCCATACGCTTTTTATTGTTATCAGCGCATTACCGTCAGCCCCTTGATTTTTCTTTTAAGCAGTTGGATGAAGCCAAAGCTATTTTGGACCGTTGGTATCGTGCGTTATCAAAGGTTGATGGTTTTAATTTTGACGGTGAACATGCAATTCACAATGAGGTGCTGGCTTCGCTTGCAGATGACCTCAATACACCTAAAGCCTTTACAGTTTTACACGATCTTGTTTCTCGTTTGAACAAAGCTGAAGGTGACGAAGCATTAAACTTGGCTGGATCTGTTTTGGCCTCTGCACGTTATATGGGTTTATTACAGGCTGATCCACAAACATGGTTGCAATCCGATGATGTTGATGCAGATTGGGTGGACTCGCAAATTCAAGCCCGTAATGCGGCTAAAACCAATAAAGATTTTGCTCAAGCCGATCAAATCCGTGATGATCTTTTAGAACAAGGCATTGTGCTTGAAGATGGCTCTGAAGGCACAACTTGGCGTAAGAAGTAACGTGCCTGATTATCTCAAAACAACTATTATACTGGTCCGCTCTCAGTTGGGTGAGAACATTGGCATGGCTGCGCGTGCTATGAAGAATTGTGGTTTAAGCGATCTGCGTCTTGTTGATCCAAGAGACGGGTGGCCCAATAGTCAAGCTGACCGGGCTTCTTCTGGGGCTATGGATATTATTGAAAACACAAAAATATACAAAACAATGGCTGACGCTGTGGCGGATATGAACACTGTTTATGCAACAACAACACGCTTACGTGATAATTTACTGCCTGTTTTCGAGCCTTCAACGATGGTTGATGATATTGCCAAGCGCCATGAAGAAGAGAATATTGCTATTGTATTTGGTCCAGAGCGTACAGGCTTAACAGCAGAAGATTTGACGCATGCTGATGGCATATTAACGATTCCCCTCAATCCTGATTATTCATCACTTAATTTAGCTCAAGCTGTTTTGATGGTGTCTTATCATCTGTGGGTCTCTAGTCAATCTATCAAGAAAGCACGCAAAGAATGTGTGCCAAGAGCCGATAAAGCTGAGCTTGAGACATTGATCAAACATTTCTTAGCAGATCTTGACCAGACATCTTTCTTTTCTAATCCCAATATGCGTGAGCCTTTGGTCACAGATTTAAGGCATATTTTTCAGCGTATGGGTTTGTCTAAACGTGAAGCACAGATGTGGCACGGCATGCTCACTGCGTTGACCGGGAATAAAGACTGGTCAAATTAGACGCGCTTTTTAATCAAGCGGATCAACCAGCCGATAAAAGGGAGATGCTCATAGAATTGTGTGGATGCATCCCAATGATCATAATGGGCCATAACTTTCCCATCATGATTCATATGAACTTCTGACATACCATGAATAGATTGGAATTCTTCAGTGCCCTTAAAAGCAAAATTAAATTCCCATCTCAAATAGGCGATCACAGAAACATCTTCAGGGAGTGGATCGCGGGTGAGTGCCCAAGAAAATCCGTGAACTTTAAATAGAGGCTTGTCAACTTTGGTAAACATATCAATCAGAATGGCACGCATTTCTTGACGTGTGTCCACAGTTTGAAAGGGATCAGAAAAAATCACATCCGGCGTGACCAATACGCTTAAACGCTCGACCGTATCCGGTTTGAGGCTTTCCCAGAACT
>CAXRKA010000036.1:0-13372 GCA_964231155.1 Alphaproteobacteria bacterium
CCTATAGAAAGATAGATAATGACAGATAAAAAACCAATAAAAACCGTTATAATCAACGATGATATTACGATTGCTAATGATCGCCCTTTTGTCCTTTTGGCAGGTCCATGTCAGATTGAAAGTCGTGACCATGCCATGACCATGGCGGAGGAAATTCAAAAGATCACAACCAAATTATCTATTCCATACATCTTCAAAGCATCTTTTGACAAAGCCAATCGTACCTCATTGAATTCTAAGCGTGGAGTGGGCATTGAAGAGGGGTTAAAAATCTTTGAAGAGATCAAGTCGACATTTGATGTGCCTGTGATTACGGATGTGCATACACCAGAACAAGCCCCTATGGCAGCAGAAGTGGTGGATGTTTTGCAAACACCAGCCTTTTTGTGTCGTCAGACAGATTTCTTAACCGCAGTTGGTAAAACAGGCAAGCCTGTGAATGTAAAAAAGGGACAGTTTTTAGCCCCGGATGGCATGGCTAAGGTGGCCGAGAAAATTGCAGCGACTGGCAATGACAATATTATGCTCTGTGAGCGTGGAGCCAGTTTTGGCTATAACACTTTGGTTACAGACATGCGTGCATTAGAAATTATGGCGCGTACCGGCTATCCTGTTGTTATCGATGCGACACATTCTGTACAGATGCCAGGTGCTTTAGGGGATGCGACAGGTGGTGATCGCACAATGGTGCCTGTGATTGCACGTGCTGCTGTGGCTGTCGGCGTGGGCGCTGTCTTTATGGAGATCCATGATGATCCAGACAATGCTGCATCTGATGGACCAAATTCCGTACGCCTTGATCAAGCAGAAGGTATTTTGTCTACATTGAAAGATCTAGATCAAGTGGTTAAAGGCCAGATAGCCCCCGTTTTTGCTTGATATATTCTGATTTCGGTGCAGACTGAGCATATGCAAGTTGTTCAGTCTCGGGAGGATGATATGACAGAAGCACATGCACAAACACCAGAATCAATTCTTTCATATAGTGATGAGTATCAAGATCGTTCTTGGGATCAGTACACATTGATCCAATATGCCTTTTGGGTGATCAATTTGGCGGATCGTGCAACACATAGAAATGTTGAGAAAGCAGATAAGATTGCTAAAGATATTTATGATGCGTTCAACTATCTTGATATGTTTGCCAGTAAAGCAAAATATCTATCTGAGAATAAAATGAAGATTGATAATGAATGTGAGCTAAGCAGTGCTATAAGTATGAAAAATTTTAAAGAAGCAGCCGAAAAATCAGTTTTTAAAACTTTGGGTGCTGAGCTTTATTTTAAGGAGCATGGCAGCCTTTCCATGGAAAAAAGACTGGCTGTTCAAAATGCTTTTGTTCAGATAAAACGATATTTGTGTTCAGTTCGCAATTCTTTGCCAGAATCAACACAACAAAAAGTTGTTGAATTACGCGCAGGATAGAAAAGTTTAGCCATGTCCCACAACAAGCTTTGGAATATCGAGCCAATCGCTGATAACAGCACTTTTGAGAAGCTTATTGAGCATGACAGGAGTGTTCTTGAGGTCATGTTCCGTGCTTATTTGCTCAAAGCTGTTCAGCTACCTAGGGGGCACAGCACTGTTGCTGAGTTTACACATAATGCTTATATGCTTTGTACGGCTATAGTGCATCTCGCATCTCAAGAAGGTATTGAGCTTTTTGAAAAGGGCACTGATGAGGCCAATTTAGAAGGAGAAAAACTCGGCAATATGATACAAACAGATATCATAGAAATCTTTCATGAAACCAAAGATATTGTTTTATTAAGAGGCGCTGTCGAAACCTATAACTACTTAGAATCTCGTCGTAATAATCAAGAAGATATGGGTTATGATTTTTATCTTGGTGATTTTTCATTTGAAGAATTGATCTGTCACTTCACAACCACTGAAGATTATGAGGCTGCCGTAAAATTCTATGCTTTGAATGCCGTGCATCACAAACATGATGAAAAGAAAGCCGAATGGGACATGTTTAAAATGCGTCTCATGAAGGATTTTGCAGATGGTGTTAAATATACCAAAGAGGGTGATGAGAAGAAAAATATCCACTATTGGTTTCCACTGTAAATAAATCACTTTCGGCTCTCGACTTTCTCTCTAAAACTTCTATTATCTCATTCAACATTGATAACAGTTTTTTTAATCCAAACATAAAAAGAGAGAGAAACTCATGTCTCAAATTATTGATATTATAGCCAGAGAAATCTTAGATAGCCGTGGAAACCCTACGGTAGAAGTGGATGTAACATTAGACAATGGCGCTTTTGGACGTGCTGCTGTCCCAAGTGGGGCCTCAACAGGCGCTCATGAAGCGGTTGAACTCAGAGACGGAGATAAATCACGTTATAACGGTAAAGGTGTCTTGAAAGCCGTTGATGCCGTTAATGAAGAAATTGCTGAAGCACTTGATGGATTTGATGCCCTTGATCAGCGTGCAGTTGATATGGCCATGATTGATCTTGATGGCACAGATAATAAAGGTCGATTGGGCGCAAATGCCATTCTTGGCGTATCTTTAGCCGTTGCTAAGGCCTCGGCTGACAACCATGGATTGTCTCTTTATCGTTATATTGGTGGTGCGCATGCTCATGTTCTACCAACACCAATGATGAATATTATTAATGGTGGTGAACATGCCGATAACCCTATTGATGTCCAGGAATTCATGATCATGCCTGTTGGTATTGATTGTTACCGTGAAGCTTTGCGCGCTGGTGCAGAAGTCTTCTATGCTTTGAAGAAAGAACTCCAATCAGCAGGCCACAACACAAATGTTGGTGATGAAGGTGGATTTGCGCCGGGTCTGAGCTCTTCCAAAGAAGCTCTAGATTTCATTATGAGATCCATTGAAGTGGTTGGCTATAACACAGATCAAATCAAGATCGCTTTGGATGTTGCCTCTACAGAATTTTATGAGAAGGGCACATATCATCTTAAAGGTGAAGGTAAGAAGCTCTCATCGGCCGAGATGGTTGACTATTTAGCAGATCTAGCCAACAACTATCCTATTATCTCAATTGAAGATGGTATGGCTGAAGATGACTGGCAAGGTTGGACAATGCTGACTGAGAAGATTGGCGACAAAGTCCAATTGGTGGGTGATGACCTTTATGTGACAAATTCTGAGCGCTTACAGCGTGGGATTGATGAGAAGGCGGGGAATGCCATTCTTGTTAAGGTCAACCAGATTGGTACACTCACGGAAACATTAGAAGCCATTGAGCTTGCCAAGCGTGCTGGTTTTGGCATTGTGATTTCTCATCGTTCCGGTGAAACAGAAGATAGTACGATTGCAGATTTGGCTGTAGCAACCAATGCTGGGCAAATTAAGACAGGCTCTTTGTCACGTTCTGATCGTATGGCGAAATACAACCAACTTCTTCGTATCGAAGAAGATCTGGCACATGAATGTTCCTATGCAGGGGGCATTCGCTAGTTCATTTTGTATAGCGTATCTGGAAAAGCAATGGCGTCTCCTGCTATTATTATTTCGCGAGGGTTTGGATAGTTTTTTGCATTCACAAGTATATATCCGTCTAAAGTGTTTTCTGGCATATTCTTTAGGATAATTTGTTTGTTATCCAAAAATGTTTCACCCATATCAAAAATTGTCAAAACTGGTATCTTGTCATTATTGATGATATCTTCAATCCCAAGGATGGGATAGCCTGTTTTGCCATTGTGTCCAAGACCGCATCGAATTAAAAATTTCTTGCCTTGTTGGTATTCAGGTGAAGAGAGTATGACCTCTCGCCAATAGAGATTCCTTTCATTGACATATCGTGAGATAAAAGATTCAATCTCAATCTTTTGCTCAGAAGTATACAATTCATGTGCTTTTGCGGTAATCGTTGAGGATTGTATGGTTTCTAGTCCAATAACTTTGATACCTGCTTTATGATAAGCCCATATTTCCTGACGATTTTCTGGATTGCTTTTTAGAATTCCAAATCCATAGAAAGAATTAAGAAGTTTATTTTCAAATTCTTCATATGTATCACTGCTATCCAGCAGTATATGTAAGACTCCGGTGTCTATATCATGCACAAACTCAGTATACACAACATCAATACCATGATCTTTAAGATAAGCAGCATGCTCTGCCAAGAAGAATTTAATATAATCCCATCTGTGGTCTTCGCCAATTACGATCCCAGCATTGTCAGAAATGAGCTTAGATAAATAGTCAACATTAATGGACTCTCCAGGCATTAAATTTGTTTTGTAATCTGTGATCTTATTCTCCTGAATAAAGGCTCTATAAACGCTATCAGAATATATATTGCCGTCTAAGTGCAGCTGAAAAGTGCTATCAACCTTAGCAAGAAGGTCTTTAGATTTTTGGTTCTCTGAATCTATTCTGGAATACTCCCTTTGGAGCTCTTCAAATGATAAGCTATCTTTTATGGTTATAAATTGGTCAAGCTTTAATTGAAGCGATGTCTTGTTTAAAGCATAAACCATACGTCTTAAGTAGCTATTTTCAAGTCCGTTTGAGGCGTTAAGAGAGTCAAGAGATGCAATTGCTTTATCAATATTTATTAGGGTGCTATCATATTTGTTTATAATAAACGCATGATTTGAATCTCTAACTTTTTGTTCTTTGTGGATATTATATTTATCCACGCTTGTCTTCGCAAGGAGAGCACAAGAAGTAACGCAAAAACAAACAATAAAAGCATCTTTCAGAAATTGTGATATTTTTTTCTTTTTATGTTGTGCCATATTGTTTTATTTAATCTTTATTACACTTAATCAAAGAGATAAGTGGATTGTTATTCGATTATTAGGCTTTGATTGGCACATGGTCCTGGAGAAGAAAGGCTGTCAGAAATGATAGATGAGCTTTGGGGATCAACCATAATCTCAATACCGTTCTGCTCGAAACATTCTGTATTGGCTTGCTTCTCTTTATGCAGATAATTGAATGTCTGAAATATGATCAAGGCTGTCAGAATATAGCGAGGGACCAGAAGAAGGTCGATAATAGGTTTTGTGATCGTTTGAAGAGGGTTGTTAAATTCATTCATAATATGGACAGTTTACGTAACAATATTATGAAGTCAATCAAAAAATTATAACAGAATTAAACGGGTGCAAAAGGGGGTTGCCATTTCGTAAATAGGAATGTAATCTTTTATTAAAGGCATTTCGTCTATTCTTTTTTCTTACCAAAAGCATCTCTATTTATATTTTTCAATGAACTGGCAAATTACACTTCAACCGAATGCACAAAAAAAGACGTCACGCACGCTGGTGATTTTTTTGTTCTTTTCAATCTATTTTGCATTTTATGCCATGTTTGGTTCTCGCGGGTTTTATCAGATGCTGCGTTTAGAAGAGCAAATGCGCATAACAGAAATGCAGCTCACAGCCATTCA
Source organism: Alphaproteobacteria bacterium (assembly GCA_964231155.1). Classification (GTDB taxonomy): domain Bacteria; phylum Pseudomonadota; class Alphaproteobacteria; order Micavibrionales; family SZUA-601; genus CAXRKA01. Next base: position 5,388 of record CAXRKA010000036.1, read on the forward strand.
GGAAAAAAATCATTCCTTGTCACAGAAAATAGCGCTGATGCGTCCAGATAGCATAGATATAGATATGTTGGACGAGCAAGCAAGGCGTGTTCTGAACTATGTTCATGAAGATGATATAGTCATCCATTATAAACATTAAAACTACAGTGTTGCGGCGCAGCAAAACTTTTGATTGTTTTCGGCAATCACATATTGTTTTTTGTGAGGTTATGGTCTATTCATGTGCGCGAATTCTTATCTTTTAGTCCATAATGAGGAGCAGTCCCTTGGCAAAATCAAAAAAGAAAAAGTCGAATATCAATCCCAATAAAGAAGAGTCTCTCAAGAGTTATCGTGACATGCTGGCCATTCGTCGCTTTGAAGAGCGTGCTGGTCAACTGTATGGCCGTGGTGAGATTGGTGGTTTCTGTCACTGGTCCATGGGCCAAGAGGCTGTTGTTGTCGGGATTAACTCTCTTCAGCAAGAGAACGACACTGTGATTACGACCTACCGTGATCATGGCCATATGATTGCGTGTGGTATGGATCCAAGAGGTGTGATGGCTGAATTGACAGGACGTATCGATGGTTTCTCGAAGGGTAAGGGCGGATCTATGCATATGTTCTCCCGTGAGAAGAACTTTTTTGGTGGTCATGGTATCGTGGGCGCATCTGTGCCTCTAGGAACGGGCCTTGCTTTTGCACATCAGTATATGGGCGATGATGCCATCAACCTGTGCTACTTTGGTGATGGTGCGGCCAACCAAGGGCAGGTCTATGAAGTTTTCAACATGGCGGCTTTGTGGAAGATTCCTGTGATTTATATTATTGAGAACAACCAATACGCCATGGGAACATCGGCTAAGCGTCACCGTGCAGGTGAGCTTTACAAGCGTGGTGAGCCTTATGGCATTCCAGGTAAACAAGTGGATGGTCAGGACATCTTGGCTGTGCGTGAAGCGGCCGCTGAAGCGATTGACTACGTACGTGGTGGAAATGGGCCATACTTATTGGAAATGAACACCTATCGTTATCGTGGACACTCCATGTCTGATCCTGCGAAATATCGTACAAAAGATGAGGTGAGCGATGTGAAGGATAATCGCGATCCAATCACCCGTTTCCATTCATGGATGGTGGATCAGAAGTTTGCCACAGATGAAGAGCTCAAGGCCATTGATAAAGAGGTCAAAGATGAAATGAAAGAGGTTGTGGATTATTCACTACAGAGCCCACTTCCAGATGCATCAGAGCTTTGGACAGATGTACTTAAAGACGAAACAGATAATTCACTCTAGGAAGTTAGACACATGCCAATTGAAATTTTAATGCCAGCATTATCGCCGACGATGGAAGAGGGAAACCTTGCCAAATGGATTAAGTCCGAAGGTGACACTGTAGAATCTGGTGATGTTATTGCAGAAATCGAAACCGATAAAGCAACAATGGAAGTTGAAGCTGTTGATGAAGGGGTTCTTGGTAAGATCCTTATTGCAGAAGGTGCTGAAAATGTTGCCGTCAACACGCCGATTGCCATTTTGTTAGAAGAAGGCGAAATAGCAGGGGATCTTGATGGTTTTGAAGCATCAGCAGCCCCGGCGTCATCTGCTCCAGCTGAAGAACCTGAAGCATCACCAGCAGAAACAACAGCTGCACCACAACCGTCTCAAGTGATTGATGTCGATGAGCCAGATTATGGTGAAACCAAAGAGATGACGGTCCGCGAAGCATTAAATACAGCGATGCGTGAAGAGATGTTGCGTGATAAGGCCGTCTTTATTTTGGGTGAAGAAGTGGCGGAATATCAGGGGGCTTATAAGGTCACTCAAGGTCTTTGGGAAGAGTTTGGTGATAAGCGTGTGATTGATACACCGATTACTGAGCATGGTTTTGCTGGCCTAGCAACAGGTGCGGCAATGGCTGGCCTTCGCCCAATTTGTGAATTTATGACATTTAACTTTGCTATGCAGGCAATGGACCAGATTATCAATTCAGCGGCTAAAACATTATATATGTCTGGTGGTCAGCTGGGTTGTCCGATCGTTTTCCGTGGTCCCAATGGTGCAGCAGCACGTGTGGGTGCTCAGCATTCACAAGATTACGCTAGCTGGTATGCTAATATCCCAGGTTTAAAGGTGATTGCACCATACAATGCAACGGATGCTAAGGGTCTCCTCAAAGCAGCGATCCGTGATCCAAACCCCATTATTTTCTTAGAAAATGAGATTATGTACGGCCAAACATTTGAAGCACCTGTGGCCGATGATTTCGTTTTGCCGATTGGTAAAGCAAAAGTGGAACGCGAAGGGTCAGATGTAACTATCGTGGCGTATTCTATTATGGTGGGTAAAGCACTTCAGGCGGCAGATAAACTGGCTGAAGAGGGTATTTCTGCAGAGGTTATAAACCTCCGCACAATACGCCCATTGGATACAGAGACCATCCGCAAATCTGTTGAGAAAACCAATCGTTTGGTCTCTGCTGAGGAATGCTGGCCTGTCTGTGGTATTGGTTCTGAGATGGCAGCCATTGCGATGGATCATTTCTTTGATTATTTGGATGCGCCAGTCAAACGTGTTCACCAAGCCAATGTGCCACTGCCTTATGCCGAGAACTTAGAAAAACTGGCTTTACCACAAGCTGAAGATATTATAGAGGCCTGTAAAGAGGTATGTTATGTCTAAGACAGACGCCATGAATAGGGAGCCTAGCTACAAACATTTTGAAGCGGCTATCTTTTTAATTTTGAAAAAAGATAACAAGGTTCTCTTGATGAAGAGAAAAAATACAGGCTGGATGGATGGGCATTATGGGCTTCCGGCTGGCAAGGTGGATGATAATGAGTCTGCAGTCGATGCGGCTGTTCGTGAGGCCAATGAAGAGTTAGGGTTAGATTTAACCGAAGATAAAGTTGATTTAGCATTCACATCCTTTGTAAATTACATTAAGGCAAGGCGGTTTACTAATTGGATATATTACTTTTTTAAGGTTGATTGGTCGGGTCAAGAACCTAAAAATATGGAGCCAAATAAATCTGAAGAGATTGAGTGGTTTCATAGTTTAGAAGGACTAGAATTAACACCCTTGGTTAGAGAGACTTTTCAAGATATCGATAAAGGTTTAACATCAGCAGTATACGCAAGCGATGCTTTGTAATTTAGGAAAATAGACATATGCCGATTGAAATTTTAATGCCAGCACTATCACCAACTATGGAGGAGGGAACACTTTCGACATGGTTGAAGAAAGAAGGTGAAACTGTAGAATCTGGTGATGTTATTGCAGAAATTGAGACAGATAAGGCCACAATGGAAGTTGAAGCCGTTGACGAAGGCATTATTGGCAAGATTTTGGTTGAATCTGGTGTAGAGAATGTGCCGGTGAATACACCGATTGCTCTTTTGCTGGAAGAGGGTGAAGATAAAAGCACATTGGATGATTATTCTGCTGCAAAACCTGAGGTTAAAGAAACAGTATCTGAGCAGGAAGACAAGACAAAAACGGAGAAGGATAGCAACGTGAATACGGCTACAGCACCACAAACACAACCCACATCAGCAGGCGGACGCGTTTTTGCTTCTCCGCTGGCACGACGTATTGCCAATGATAAAGGCATTGATCTTGTCATTGTTCAAGGTTCAGGACCGCGCGGACGTATTGTTAAGGCCGATGTTAATAACTTTACACCATCCACGGCTCAATCTACTGCCTCACAAGAATCCAGCTCAAAAGCACCATCGACAGGTGCTAAGAAATTGGCTGATCTTTTGGGCATGTCTTATCGCGAAGAAAAAGTCAGCAATATACGTAAGACGATTGCGTCTCGCTTGACAGAGTCCAAGACAACGGTTCCACATTTCTATCTGACCATTGAAACCAATATTGATCAGCTTTTATCTGTACGTAAGCAAATCAACGATGTGGCCAATGGAGAGTATAAGATTTCTGTGAATGATTTTATTATTAAAGCCAATGCTATAGCTCTTCAGAAGGTACCAGATGCCAATGCGTCATGGAATGATGACAGTATTCTTTACTATGACCATTCAGATATCTCAGTGGCTGTGGCCACACCCACAGGCTTGATCACGCCGATCATTAAAAAAGCTGAAACCAAGGGCTTGGCAGAGATTTCAATGGAAATGAAAGACTTGGCAGGACGTGCACGTGATGGTGCATTGAAGCCTGAAGAGTATCAAGGTGGAACATTCTCTATTTCTAACTTAGGTATGTTTGGTGTTAGTGAATTTTCAGCGATTATCAACCCGCCGCAAGGCTGTATTCTGGCCGTAGGTGCAGGTGAGCGTAAGCCAATCATCAAAGCCAATGGCGATATTGGTACAGCTACAATCATGAAAGCAACGCTTTCTGTTGATCACCGTGTGGTGGATGGTGCTGTGGGCGCTGAATATCTCAAAGTCCTCAAGCAATATCTTGAAAACCCAGCAATGATGTTGGTCTAGGAAGAAAAAGGATAAGATTATATGTCTATTGACCGTATACCGTTGATACAGTTTCGTAAAAGGCTGGATCAGATTGATCAAGAGATCATTCGTCTCTTTGCACAGCGTTATCGTGTGCGTGATAAAACAATGATTGTAAAAAAAGAGCATGATATGTCGATTGAATCGCCAGAACGTATGAATGAAGTCATTGAACAAGTCCAGGTGTGGGCAAAAAATGAGAACGTGCCAATTGATTTCGCTAAGGCACTGTATGAGTTGGTAATGGACTATTCTCATAAATACGAAGAAGATTATAGATCGCAATGTAAAGAGAGTAAGAAAGAGATGCTATGAAAATAGCTATTTTATCAGATACTCACGAAGAGCATGTAAATACACAAAAAGTAATTGATATGTTACCTGACATGAAATGTGAGGCTTTATTGTTTTGTGGTGATTTTTGTGCACCAGGCTGTGCAAAAATTATGGCTAAATTTCAGGGAAAAAAGTATTTTGTTTTTGGTAATAATGATGGTGATCCACTGAATATTTATCTTCAAACAAACGCTATTGACTCAGACATTGATTGGAGACGTGAATCGTTGGGCGATATCGAGATTGATGGCCATAGAATTTTTATGACACATTATCCTGTCTATGCAAAACATGCAGCATTATCAGGACTGTACAACGCTGTATTTTTCGGCCACAATCATATATTCAGTATTGAAAAAATTGGTAATACTTTATTGCTTAATCCAGGTGGATTTAACGCCAAGTCGCGCAATATTAAAGAGCCATCCTTTGCTGTGTATGACACGGACACAGAAACAGCAATAATTTATGATTTGGATGGGAACATCCTTGAAACGAGCGAATAAAAACAAAGGTGAATAAGATGACAAGCGAAAACTATGATGTGATTGTGATGGGTGCTGGACCGGGTGGTTATGTAGCAGCAATCCGTGCGGCACAACTCAATATGAAAGTCGCCATAGTTGAGCGCGAACATCTGGGCGGTATTTGCTTGAACTGGGGTTGTATTCCAACCAAAGCCCTGTTGCGTTCCTCTGAGATCAATCATCTGTTGCACAATGTGGAAAGCTATGGGTTCTCTGTCAAAGATATCAAGTTTGACTTTGAAGCGATCGTGAAGCGTTCACGTGCTGTGTCCAAGCAGCTAACATCCGGTATTCAGCATCTAATGAAAAAGAACAAGATTCCTGTGATTGATGGACATGCACAGCTCGAGGGCAAAGGCAAAATCACAATTACAGATGGAAAAGACAAGGGTAAATCCTTCTCAGCTAAGAATATCATCATCGCAACAGGTGCGCGTGCACGTGTCTTACCAGGCCTTGAGCCAGATGGTGAGTTCATCTGGACATACAAAGAAGCTTTGGTGCCCAAAGAAATGCCCAAGAAACTTCTGGTTGTGGGTTCTGGTGCAATTGGTTCTGAGTTTGCGTCCTTCTATCAGAATATGGGCGCTGATGTCACTTTGGTTGAAGTCATGGATCGTATCTTGCCTGTTGAAGACAAAGAGGTATCTCAGTTCGTGCAAAAATCCTTTGAGAAAGATGGCATGAACGTCATTACCAAGGCTATGGTCAAAAAGCTCGATAAGGCGAAAGGCCAAGTTACAGCCACAATCGAAGTGAATGGCAAAGAAACCAAAGACACATTTGACCGCGTGATTATGGCGGTCGGGATTGTTGGTAATGTTGAAAGCTTAGGTTTAGAAAAAACCAAAGTCAAAGTAGAACGTGGACAAATCAAAACTGATCCTTACGGTAAAACAGACGAGCCTGGCGTTTACGCCATTGGTGATGTGGCTGGTGCACCGTGGTTGGCGCATAAAGCCTCTCATGAAGGGATTATTTGTATTGAAAAGATCGCTGGTCAAAAAGATGTTCACCCAATGGATGCGTCTAATATTCCAGGTTGTACCTATTGCCGCCCGCAGGTTGCCTCTGTTGGCCTAACGGAAGACAAGGCGAAAGAGGCTGGCTATGATATTAAAGTTGGGAAGTTTCCATTCATGGCCAATGGTAAAGCCATTGCTTTAGGTGAGCCAGAAGGCTTTGTCAAAACCGTCTTTGATAAAAAGGCAGGGGAGCTTTTGGGTGCACATATGGTTGGCGCAGAAGTCACAGAGATGATCCAAGGTTATGTTGTGGGTAAAACGCTTGAGACCACAGAGCTTGAGCTGATGCACACGGTCTTCCCGCATCCAACACTCTCAGAAATGATGCATGAATCCGTACTCGATGCCTTCGATAAGGCACTGCATTTTTAGGAGTAGTGGATGGGAGAAGAGTTGCAAAATCTTTTAGGTAAGAACAGAAATGTTTTTTTGCAAAGTTTACTTGTATCATTAGATAAAGAGATAAATTTTAGAAAGTCCATTTCCATTAATGCGCCATGGGGGCAGGTAAATCCTTATTTCTAGAGCATTTAAAAAGAAACTTACAAGATAGGCGACAAAAAACTGTTTATTTCGATGCTTGGAAGAATGACTTTCATGGTAACGTTATGGCAGCTTTTATATTTGAAGTAGCTAGGCAAATAAAGTCATCAAATCAATTGTTAGAAAGTGGCGCTAAAATGGCACTTGATGTGTCTTCACATGCGCTATCCAATATTATTAAAAGTAAGTTTGATATTGATATTAAAGAAATTGCTAAGGGTAATTTTGACAAAGCCGACTTTGATAATAACTTAAAAAAAGAAAAATCGAATTTTAGTGTATTCAAGAACGAACTTTCTCAACTTGCTAAAGAAGGGCATGTTGTTTTTTTGATAGGTGAACTTGATCGTTGTAGGCCAAGTCATGCTGTAGATGTATTGGAAGTAATCAAGCATTTTTTTGATATTCCAAATGTGACATTTATATTTGCGGTTAATATTTCTGAGTTACAAAAATCAATAAAACACGTTTACGGCGATATTGATACAGCTGCATATTTAAGAAAATTTTTTGATATTAGATTTAATTTACCTGATCTTGATCATAAAGAGTTTGTTAGAATGCAACTTATTAAATCACCACACTTTAACCAAGATAAACAAGAGCCTTATTTGGATTATATGGTAAGTTATGTTTCGGAATTAACACTTGATTGTGGGCTACAGGGGCGTGTTTTAGAAAGAGTTATGAATTTATTTATAGCATTAGATCAGCTATTAAACTGGAAAGAACCAAAAAACGATACTTATATCCATTTATTGGCTTCCATTGCTATAGCAAAAACATTAGAGCCAGAGAATTTTAGTCAGGTTACTGAATCAATAAAAAGTAGAAAGAGTATGAAACTACTTCCTACTCCTGCGGGAAGCGTTATAAATAAGCTTTATAAATATTTAAACATAGATTTTCGTCTAACACTAAATCGTTGTCTAGAAGATGGTGTAAGGTTTGCAGATCTAATATATATTGATGAAGAAAATTAGTTGGATGCCAGGTTTTAAATTATTGCTTTCGCTGATTAGAATCTGTAACGTATTGAGTATGCGGATTTTATGTTTTCTTTTTGGGCTTTTATTTTTCCTTCCATTCCA
>CAXRKA010000037.1:0-3850 GCA_964231155.1 Alphaproteobacteria bacterium
CTCTGGATACCCATGTTCTCTTGCATATTCTACAGTCCACAGGCAAGTATCAATAGCCATGAGAACGTGGCCTTTACCAGTATTCACCATGGCCCATCGCGTGTCATCATAAGGGTGTCTAGGGTCACCCTCATATATAAAGGCAGCACGCTTCTTACTCGATGATTTTGTTTCTTTGAATGTATCTAAACTCATAAACTTACTCCTTAAGTAGTTGGTTGATAAAATAGACCATAAAACATATGTAAAATAAATGCAAGTTCTTTATTCATTATTTTTTAGCGATCATAAAACTTTACAACGCCAAGGCCACAATGTTGCTGGCATAATTTTTTAAGAATCGTACCAAATCATCAAAACTGAGTGAAATAGAGAGATCATTACGTAGAGGATGAAACACAACAGAGTTTGACCCTTCAAGAGTTTTATCCAAGACAATAGAATGAATTTTTTTATCCTGGTCATTAATAATGGCCAATGGTGTCACAGAACCAGGACGCACGCCAATCATATCCACCATGTCTTCTTCTTTCCCAAAGGAAAACCGTTTCTCGTCCAAAGCTTTTGCTAATGCTTTGAGATCAGGACGAGTATGAATATGTGTCGCCACCAAATAGTGATTGTTGGACCTCTTATCTTTTAAGAAGAGGCATTTCCCATGATCGCCAGGGATCTGTTTTTTAAATGCCTCCCCCTCTTCCACTGTGAAGATGATGGGATGGCTGTAAATTTTATAGTCAATCGCCATCTCGTCCAATGTTCCAAAGAGATGCGTTTCTGTATCATTCAGATGAGAAAGTGTTTTATAGGTCTTTACGATTGTTACATTCATGGTGAAACAATGCTTGAATAAGCAAAAAATAGCAAGTCTACAAAACTATCCTGTAAGCTTTTGCGTTGATCGGGTTGCACTGTTTTGAGATGAAGACCCTTTACTATCGAGTTGTATTCTCTGGTCTTGAGAAGGCTTTGACTTTTGTAACTTCTTTTCCACCATCTCACGACCGTTGGATTTCATCTCGTTGAGCGCTTTTTTGACATAATGCTCCACAGGTTGGGGACCCCGCCAGCTCTGCCAAAAGCCAGAAGCTTTCAGAACACTTAATCGACCACCATCATCCATTCGCAGACCCATTTTCTCCATATCTAAGTTCATGCGTTCCATGGTGGCTTTAAGGATATTATGCTTTTTCTCAATTTGATCCAAAGAGAAATAACTCTTCACAATCCAATTAACAGGCAAGAAAACTTTTGCCGGGTAGCGATAACTGGCAAATCCATCCGGTGAATCAACATCACTGTCTACGATAATCTCATCATTTAAATCCATCTGTTGCATCAGGCGATTATGTGATGACTGGAAAATCACATGATTCATAGCGCTGCGGAAAAGACGTGCAATAAAGTCACGCTGATCGCCTTCACCAAAATCAATCATCAATGCATTCTGCTGACTATAAGAGACGTTATGCCCATGGTCGATCGTACAATCCACATCACCCATCTTACCATCCATACGACTATCAATTTTCTTAACGACCTCTTCAAGCTTTGACCAAATATAAGCTTCATTTTTCAACATCGCATTTTCAGTATAGCTTTGGATATGGTCACAGAGAATAGACACTGTTTCGAGTGGCTCTTCAGCAATAGAGCCTAAAATTTTGATCTTGGTGTTTTGACCAGGAACATTGTCAATCCGAACATATTTCTCATAAAGCGCATAATCCTTAATATCAAACTGATCCTTAATATCCGTGGGCAGAGGGCTAAGGCCATAGCTTTCACCAAGATCCCATTCCCAATAACCGCTGAGTTTTAAATCTTTCAAACCACGACTCACATCAAGATGTGATGTGAATTTATTGATGACTGATCCAATATCCCGGATAAATTTCAACGTCTTTTTATAGTTTGGATCCGAAGCAAAAGATTTAATTTTCCCATCCTGATCTTTATTGGACACAAAGAGATGTTTCGTGGCGGCCATATCCACATCTTTTTGTAATGCAGCCACATTAACATCTGCTATTTTTTCAAGGTGATCCGATAGGGTAATCAAAGAGCCTTGGGAAACTTTTGTCGTTTTTTCGGCATCTAAGCCATATTTTTCTAATAGTTCTAAATAGACATCCCTGATATCAGATAAATAGGCCGCTGGAATGTTCGGTGCAAAGGCTTCCTTGTCTTCAGCGATCGGAAAATTGATCACAATTTTACCTGCATTCAATGCAATATCTAGGTTTAAAACCTCAGCCCAACGTGAAACAATTTTTTGTGCATTTTCACTCTTATAAATATCACACTGATCTGAGGCGTCTTTCAATTTACCAAACATCTCAGACAAATCAGTTGCATCTTTAAAATTGAATTTTACAACACCTTCAGCATCATCATTGTTTGTTGCCTCCTTCACGCTTTGAAGAAGCGCGTCTTTAAAGGCTTGATCTTCAGCGTTCACTTCAACAGAAACAACACCTTGATCTTTTTGATCAAGGCCTAAAAAATTGATTTTTAAGCCTTCAATATCTCCATAATTATCTATTGCTCTGTCAAATGTGGTTTTATGCTTCTCCATCCGCTTAAGATGTTGTGACAACTTTTTTCTAATTGATTCTAATTTTTCTGCACCTTCGACATAGTATCTATTTAATTTGTTTTCATCATCGATGGGCTTGACATCAAAACTGCTCATAATCTTAAGAGTGAACTCTTGCATGAGAATGTTTTTACCCACATAACTAAGCTCTACAACATAAGACTCACTATCTTCATCCCAGTCTTTGTAGTCCATTTTGATGCCAACAGGTTGCATTTCTGCATTCAATGCTTTTAATTTAGTTTTAAAATTCTCCAACCTCTCAACACTGGAGCCTCTTCTAAGACTCTTTAAATCTTTAATATCTTCAGCAATAAAACCCTTGAAAGCCAGAGAGATACTGTATTTATTATCATTGGTGCCGCTTTCTTGACGCACGTCAAAACTATGTGACTCGAGATGATCTCGAATTATTTGTCTTAATCTGTTGGATCGAATCTTTTTCCTATTGTCTCTGAGCCAGTGCCCACCAACTTTTAGATCATTATCTAAATCGCGTTTAATCGTTAATGAATGATCAATAAACAACATTGGTGCTATATCACTTCTATCTTTACGCTGAAGCACCTGAATTTGTGGCTCTACATGTGTTTTCGGAAATTCATTTTCTACAAGAAGATCAATCAATCTTTCCCTAATCAACTCAGCCGCTACATACGCTGTGCGCATATCACCATTATCAATCGGCTCAATAAAATAGACACTGCCCTTTTTACCTTTAACATCCTCATGTGGAAGAATGATTCCACCCATGCCAAAGCCAAACTTTGGCGAAGGAATACGCTCCAGATTCAGGACATCATCAAACTCGCGTTGCTCTTTCAGCTCATATGCTGTTGCTAATTCTGTGTCATTTGCCATAAGTGAACTGCCTAATCTGTTTATACTATTTTTACATAATATAACATTTATTTTTTTTGTCAATTGAAAAGTGATAAAAACCTTGCATTCGATTGCGCAGTTTGTATTATCCGTTTCACCCATTCAAAGCCATCTAGTTTTGATTCTCCCATGCGGGTGTAGCTCAGGGGTAGAGCGATACCTTGCCAAGGTATAGGTCGAGGGTTCAAATCCCTTCACCCGCTCCATTGTCTTCTTTTATAAAATAAGGCTCAGGGGCATTGTTCAATCTAAAGATTTTGGATTTTCTTACAATAAGCGACGTATTTCGTCTTAAGTCACCTATCTCTATTGCATGATAAAAATGGTCTATATCACCAACTTTGGTCTATGCAATCCGATGGTTTTATA
>CAXRKA010000038.1:0-4399 GCA_964231155.1 Alphaproteobacteria bacterium
TCTATCAAATTCATTGGCCGAATAGAGAAGTCTATCAATTTACCAACCACTTTTCTTATGCGCAGTGGACTACCCCACGCATAGATGGTCAAAAGGAAAAAGACGAGATCCTAGCGATCCTTCAAGCACTGGATGGTTTTATTAAAGAGGGTAAGATACGCCATGTTGGTTTATCCAATGAAACAGCATGGGGAACGATACAGTATTTACAATTGGCAAAAGAGCATGATTTACCGCGCATGATTACAATTCAAAATGAATATAGCTTGCTATGTCGGATCTTTGATTGGGATTTGGCTGAAGTATGTGCCAAAGAAGCAGTGGGACTATTGGCATGGTCTCCATTGGCAACAGGTATCTTAAGCGGTAAGTATTTAGACGGAACACCTCCGGGTACGCGTCATGCTATCCGCCCAAGCTTACCATTCCGGCGCACTGAAAAGACAAATGAAGCTACACGTGCTTATATTGAGATTGCGGAGAAACACGGCCTTGATGTGTGTCAAATGGCGATTGCTTTTACATTGCGTCACCCGCATCTCACATCCAGCATCATTGGTGCAACGACAATGGAGCAGCTGAAGACAAATATTGCTGCATCAGGCATAAAACTCTCAGAAGAGGTCTTACAAGATATCAATGGGGTGTGGAAAAACTACCCAATGCCGTATTAGACATCGACAAAAGGCTTAACATCAAAGTTATGCGTGGCCTCGATGTGTCTCACTGTGCCAGTTGTTGAGCGCATAATAATCGAATGTGTTTTGGCGCCACCTGTAAAGTGACGAACACCTCTGAGCAATGTCCCATCTGTCACACCAGTTGCGGCAAACATAACATCTCCAGAGGCAAGTTCATCGAGCACATATTTACGGTCAAGGTTTTCAATGCCACATTTGTGTGCGCGGGCTTTTTCATCATCGTTTCTAAACAGAAGGCGGCCTTCAAATTGCCCACCAATACAGCGAAGTGCAGCACATGCAAGAACACCTTCCGGGGCACCACCTGAACCAATATAAATATCAACGCCGCTATAATCTTCTGAGGTAGAAATCACACCAGCGACATCGCCGTCTTGAATAAGACGGATACGTGCGCCTGCAGTACGGACATTATCAATAAGATCGTTGTGGCGTTCACGGTCAAGAATACAAACAACAAGATCAGAGATATTCATTTTCTTGGCCTCAGCTAAAGACTTGAGGTTATGTTTGGGCTCAGCATCAAGATCAATGATATTGTCAGGCAGGCCATAACCAACAGCAATTTTTTCCATATAGACATCAGGGGCATTGAGAAAACCATCTTTAGTTGCCATGGCAATAACGGCCATAGCATTGAGGCCACCGTTCGCAGTAATGGCTGTGCCTTCGAGAGGATCAAGGGCAATGTCTAAATCTGGACCATTATTATTGCCAACCTTTTCACCAATATAGAGCATGGGGGCTTCGTCGCGCTCACCTTCACCAATCACAACAGTGCCTGATATAGAAAGGCTATTCAAAGATTCTCGCATGGCGTTCACAGCAGCCTGATCGGCAGATTTTTCGTCGCCATGACCCATCCATTTTGAGGCAGAGAGAGCAGCCCATTCTGAAACACGTACAGCTTCTAAAGCAAGATTTCGATCCATAATGACCTTGATGATGCGTATCGATTACTAATATTTGTTTAGTCTTTTGAGGTCTAGGTAAATAATTATAAAAAAAAGTGGAATCTTTGTTGACAACCCCCCGAATTCAGCCTAAAAAATCACAACACCGACACATCGTTGGTATACCTTGCGCGGGTGTAGCTCAGTCGGTTTAGAGCGCCGGCCTGTCACGCCGGAGGTCGCGGGTTCAAGTCCCGTCACTCGCGCCATTACCTTTCAACTTCAACAAATTGAATAAAGCCCAGTTGGCTTGATAGCACTTGTGCGTCTAGTTGTCTGGATTGCTTGTTTGGAAAACTTCGTTCTCAGGAATCTCTTCAAATATGCCTTTTTTGACATTTTTGCGGACGTAATCCGCTTCAAAAATACTGCCATTCATTGTGATATAAACACCATGGGGAAGTGCTTGTGCAGCCGTCACGGCTGAGCCGAGGTTAAAGCCGGCATCAGACTGGTAAAGAGAGTGGGGGCGCATGGCACCAGTTAGGACAATTGTTTTTTTAAAACCGGCTTTTTTAAGATAGCGTGCTGTTTCGGGCATTGTACTGGTGCCATGTGTGATGACAATCGCATCGTAATCTGACATAGACACAGCAACAGAGATGGACTTACGATCTTCATCAGTCATGTCTAGAGAGTCTTTGAGCATGATGATTTTGTGCGCAATGCCTTTCGCACGAAACTGATCAAGCATCTCAGGGATATAAGATTTACCAAGGAACGTAATCTCTTCATTGATGGGGTCGTGATTCTTATCAATTGTTCCACCGGTGGCTAGAATTTGGACACGTATGTTTTCTACATCTAATAAATCATTCATGGTTTAATCCCTTGTTTTTAAACAATTTTAGGTTGTAATACTCTTGTGTGCTTAGGTATCATACATCATTATAACCGGTTGAAAAGAGAAAACGCAGATGGTCTATCATACAAATTCTTATTGGAGTTTTAGGCGTTATTAATGATCATGCTTTACTAATTATTATTTGAAAAAGCGAATGCCTTTATCATCAGGAGAAAATGTTATTTTTGCATCCAATGAACTATTACTAGAATACTTGCCAGTATTGATTTTTATTGGTGTTGCCACTGGCCTTTCATTGATCATGGTCTTGGCTTCATTTTTAGTATCTAAGTCAGCACCAAATTCTGAGAAACTGTCACCCTACGAGTGTGGCTTTGATGCATTTGATGATACACGGGATCAATTTGATGTACGTTTTTATCTGGTCGCTATTTTGTTCACTATTTTTGATCTAGAAGTGGCCTTTCTCTTTCCTTGGGCTGTGTCTTTAGGAAAGATTGGGCTGTTTGGATTTTGGTCAATGATGATCTTTCTCATTATTTTGACCGTAGGATTTATATATGAGTGGCGTAAAGGCGCCCTTGAATGGGAATAATCTATGTCGAATATCATCACACCGGATAAAACATTATACAAAGCTGGAAAGCCTATTCCGCGAGGTGCAACGCAAGACCAAATCATTGAATCTGCCACAAAAGAGTTATCTGAGAAGGGCTTTCTTGTAACACAATTTGACTCTCTTTTGGATTGGGCGCGTACAGGATCTCTTTGGCCGATGACATTTGGTTTGGCCTGCTGTGCTGTTGAGATGATCCATGCTTATATGTCACGATATGACTTGGATCGCTTTGGCGTTGTACCACGCCCAAGTCCACGTCAATCTGATGTTATGATTGTGGCCGGGACACTCTGTAATAAGATGGCGCCAGCCTTGCGTAAAGTCTATGACCAGATGGCTGAGCCACGTTGGGTGATCTCTATGGGGTCTTGCGCTAATGGTGGTGGTTATTATCACTATTCTTATTCGGTTGTGCGTGGCTGTGATCGTATTGTGCCTGTTGATATCTATGTGCCCGGTTGCCCACCAACGGCTGAAGCACTGATCTACGGTATTTTGCAGTTACAAAAGAAAATTCAGCGTGAAGACACGCGCATTGATCGATAGGTAATCACCGAATGTCCAACAACAAGAAGCTGAAAAAATTAGAAGATCATCTAAAGAAGGTTTTTGGCAAGTCATTGAAAAATGTCAGCGTAGGCCAAGACAATGTCAGCGTGACAATTTCTCTGGATATCTTGAAGGATTTTGTTCGAAAGATGCGCGAAGACCCTTATTTTGACTTTCGTGTGCTTGTTGATATTACAGCTGTGGATTATCCAAAAAGAATCAAGCGCTTTGAGCTGGTCTATCACTTTTTGTCTCTGCGCCTTAACCACCGTTTACGTTTAAAGGTGCCTATCGCTGAGGATGTGATTGCACCAACGATCACTGATGTTTATAACTGCGCCAATTGGTTAGAGCGTGAAGTCTTTGATATGTTCGGCATTATCTTTGATGGCCACCCTGATCTGCGTCGTATCCTCACAGACTATGGTTTTGAAGGCCATCCACTTCGTAAAGAGTTCCCTGTTACGGGATATGTTGAATTACGCTATGACCAAGAAAAGCAAAAGGTTGTCTATGAGCCAGTGAAGCTCAACCAAGATTTCCGTACATTTGATTTTGTGTCGCCATGGGAAGGTATGACTGATGTGATGCTTCCCGGCGATGAAAAAGTGGTTAAGCCCAGTACAATGCCAAGCTCTCTCGAAAAACAATACGGTGAGGGAGGTGGGCAATGACAAAATTCCATGACCTCAGAGATATGACGGCAGCTATGTCAGAAAATATGAAAGCTTATACCGAGACAGGAACAAAAGCTTGGGATGCACGTATAGCC